>NZ_JBFAOH010000020.1:0-127192 GCF_040675175.1 Nonomuraea sp. NPDC049649 | reverse complement strand
TCGACGAGGTAGGTGGCCGAGGAGCTGGAGCTGCGGAAGGTGGCGGCGTCCTCGCCGACGTCGTTCCACCAGACGTTCCTGATGGTGCAGGAGCCCTCGCAGTGGATGCCGTCTCCGGCGGGGGCGTCGAGGATGACGTTCTGGATGGTGCCGCCGTTGGCGACCACGAACATCGGGTCCTGGCTCTCGCTCTGGCCGCCGTCGCCGATGCCGTAGTAGCGCTTCATGCCGCCGTCGAAGAAGGTGCCGACGTTGCGGGTGGTGGTCTGGTGGACGCTGCCGGTGTCGGACGGCCAAGGACCGCTGCCGTCACCACCGCTGCCGGTCGGGGTCGGGGTGGGCGTAGGCGTGGGGCCCGGGTCGCCGCCGCCGCTCGCGGGCCGCAGCGTCCACTGCTTGGTGGCGACCGAGTCGCAGGAGTTCTGCTGGAGCGCCGCGCCGGACGACGTGGAGTTGTTCTTGACGTTGAGGCACTTGCCGCTGTTGGCGTTGACCACCCGGTAGCTGCTCCCGGAGTCGGTGAACTGCCAGCTCTGGGAGGCGGCCGAGGTGCACGACTCCTGCTGGACCGCCTTGCCGGCCCCGGTCGCCGCGTCCTTGACGCCCAGGCACTTGCCGCTGTGCACCGCCTTCAGCCGGCCGCCGGTGAGGGTGAACACCTGTCCGGCGCCGCCGGTGCAGCTGTTCTGGACGAGCTGGACGCCGTCGCCGGTGCTCTGGCCGGGCACCGTGGCGCACAGCCCGCTGCCCGCGTTGACCAGGGTGTAGGTGCCGTTGGACGGGGCGGCCGAGGCGGTGCCCGCCATCCCGGCCACCAGCCCGCCGCTCGCCACGAGGGCGGCGGCCAGTGAGAGCGCCGGTCTTCTTCTTTCGCGCACGGTGGACTCCAGTTCGGGCGAGGAGTGGTAAGCGCTTTCCCAGGGCAGCGCCTGAAGTGAAGCACAAGCGGCCGGCGCCCGGGAAGGCCCAGAGCGCGGAACACTCCGCCGTCCCGCCGTTGTGGCTGGTCGGGCCCCCCTCAGGGTGGCGGCCTACGGTGCGTGCCCGATGAAACTTTCATGTACGACTCTGCAATCGGTTGTCACGGAAACTCTGGCGACTTCTATGGGTAGAAGGCGATCTCCCTGCAACCGGTTGGCATTATTGCGAAAGGCGTTCGAGCCGTGGCCGACGGCCTTCGGGCGGGGGCGAGCACGGGAGGCCGTGGAGCCACCCACGTGGAGGTGTCCCCCCGTCCGCACGCCCCCTGCATCCTGACGAAGGTCAGCCGAGGCCCACGGTCTGCCGCTCCGGCTCGATGACGGCGACGACGCGGTCCTCGTCGCGGGAGTAGGGCTCGCCGGTGTACTTCGTGGAGATCCGGTCGATGATCTCCCAGGCGTCGTCGCCGTCGAGCCATTCCACGACCCGGCCGCGGATGACGACGGGCTGGTACGGGTCGTCGGGCGGCACCGCGGAGAGCGCCACCCGCGGGTCACGGCGCAGGTTGCGGGCCTTGCGCGTCTGCGGGCCGGTGAGGAAGACGACCTGGTCGCCGTGGGTGCCGACCCAGAGCGGGACGGTGTGCGGCGAGCCGTCCGGCAGGACCGTGGCGAGGTGGGCCAGCGAGGTGCTGTCGAGTACGCGGCGTACGTCGGTTTCGAGCATCGTCGTCTCCTAGCGGTGAGTCGTGCCGTACCGGATGGGGTGTACCCCGTGAGCGGCGACGACTCCACCGGGGCCGCGACCGCCGCCGCGCGGCGGGCCTGGTCGGCCTCTGAGCCCGGTCATGGTCTTGAGACGGTCCCCCGGTTGATCCAGGATGGCCTCGGGTAGAGGCGCGCGGCCCCCGGGCGCGGCCGGAGAGGAGTGGTCATGGACACGACGTTCTGGGAGGAGGCGGACCGCCACCTGATCCGCTACGGAGGGTCCTTCACCCCCCGGGTCATCGAGCGGGCCTCGGGAGCGTACGTCTACGACCGCGCGGGCACGCCCATCCTCGACTTCACCTCGGGGCAGATGAGCGCCATCCTCGGCCACGCGCACCCCGACATCGTGGCCACGGTCTCAAACGCGGTCGCGTCGCTCGACCACCTCTACAGCGGCATGCTCAGCGCCCCCGTCGTGGACCTGGCCACCAGGCTCACCGCGACCCTGCCTCCCGCCCTGAGCAAGATGCTGCTGCTCACCACGGGGGCCGAGGCGAACGAGGCCGCGATCAAGATGGCCAAGCTCGCCACCGGCCGCTACGAGATCGTCTCCTTCGACCGCTCCTGGCACGGCATGACCCAGGGGGCGGCCTCCGCGACCTTCTCGGCCGGTCGGCGCGGCTACGGCCCGCCGGCGCCGGGCAACCTCGCGCTGCCCGCGCCGAACGCCTACCGCTCGCCGTTCCGGTCCGCCGACGGGTCGCACGACTGGGAGACGGAGCTCGCCTACGGTTTCGCCCTGGTCGACCAGCAGTCCTCCGGGAGCCTGGCCGCCTGTCTCGTCGAGCCCATCCTGTCGTCGGGCGGCATCATCGACCTGCCGCCCGGTTACCTGCGCCGCCTCAGGGAGATGTGCGACGAGCGCGGCATGCTGCTGATCCTGGACGAGGCGCAGACCGGTCTCGGCCGCACCGGCGCCATGTACGCGTTCGAGCGCGACGGGGTCGCCCCCGACCTCCTGACGCTGTCGAAGACCCTCGGCGCCGGGCTGCCGGTGGCGGCCGTCGTCACGACCGCCGAGATCGAGCAGGTCTGCCACGAGCGGGGCTTCCTCTTCTACACCACGCACGTCTCCGACCCGCTGGCCGCCTCCGTCGCGCTGACAGTGCTGGACGTCATCGAGCGCGAGGGCCTCGTCGAGCGCGCCGCGCGGCTCGGCGAGCGGCTCTCCGGCCGCCTGCTCGAACTCCGCGACAGGTACGAGGTCGTCGGCGACGTCCGTGGCCGGGGTCTGCTCCAGGGCATCGAGCTGGTGAAGGACAAGGTGAGCAGGGAGCCCGCCGACGCGCTGGGCCAAGCGGTCACCTCGGCCTGCCTCGACCGGGGCCTGCACATGAACATCGTCCAGCTGCCGGGCATGGGCGGCATCTTCCGCATCGCCCCGCCGCTCACGATCGGCGAGGACGAACTGGACGAGGGCCTCGACATCCTCGAAGCGTCGCTCAAGGCCGTGGCCGGATAGGGTGCTCCGGTGATCCGCGACCCGTCGGCCTCCTCCGCGCCGCGCCGCGCCGGCATGCGGCAGGTCGCGAAGGAGGCCGGGGTCTCGGCGACGACCGTGAGCAACGTACTCAACAACCCCGAGCTGGTGGCCGAGGAGACGCGCCGCCGCGTGCACGCGGCGATGGAGCGCGTCGGCTACCTGCCCAACGACGCCGCCAGGCGGCTGCGGGGGGCGCCCAGCCCGCTGGTGGGCGCGGTGACGCTGGACATCGCCGGCCCGTTCTTCACCGAGGTGTGCCGCGGGGTCGAGGACCGGCTGCTCCAGGACGGCTGCATGCTCATGACCTGCAGCACCGACCTGCAGCCGGGGCGGGAGCAGCACTATCTGAAGGAGCTGGAGAAGCAGGGCGTGCGCGGGGTGCTCGTCACGCCCGTCGAGGCCGACCTGGACCCGCTGGTCGGCCTGGCCGCGCGCGGGGTCCCGGTGGTGCTGCTGGACCACCGCTCCGACGGCCGCCTGTGCTCGGTGTCCATCGACAACCACTGGGGCGGCGAGCAGGTCGCGGCGCACCTGATCGGGCTGGGACACCGGCGGATCGCCCTGCTCGGCGCCTCCATCGAGGTGCAGCAGACCGCCGACCGGCACGCCGGGGTGCGCTCCGCGTTCGTCAAGGCGGGGCTGGACCCCGACCGGGGGGTGCTGGACGTCCGGGTGCCCGCCCCCGACATCACGGTGACCGCCGCCGCTGCCCTGGAGGACGTGCTGAGCGCGGCCGAGCCGCCCACGGCGATCCTCTGCCTGAACGACGCGGCGGCGCTCGGGGTGATCGGCGGGCTGCGGGAGCGGGGCATCGGGGTGCCGGGGGAGATGTCGGTGGTGGGGTACGACGACGTGGCGTTCGCCGCGCAGCTCGCCCCGCCGCTGACCACCGTCTGGCAGCCCAAGCGCGAGCTCGGCCGGGTCGCGGCGGAGCTGCTGCTGGACGAGGCCCGGCCGGGTCACCGCCATCAGAAGCTGGTCTACCGGCCGAGGCTGGTGGTCCGGGAGTCGACGGCGCCGCCCCGCCGCTGAGCGCGGGCCGAAACTTTCACGACCCGTCACCCGTACCGAACGCTCTGACCTGAAAGGTTTCAATCCCGGCGCTTCCGGGAGTCGCGGCGTGATTGACACTCTGAACAGCGGGTTCTTACCGTGAGGGCGCTCGGCTGACCACCGGAACCCCCTCTCCGATTGGACGGACAATGAAACGTTTATCCGGCCCGGCGCTGCTCTCCACGGCACTCGGCGGGGCCCTGTGCCTGGCGGTGGCGGGCACCGTCGGCCTCCCGTCACCGGCCGCCGCCGCCGTCGCCTGCGAGGTCGACTACACCGTCACCGCCCAGTGGGGCGAAGGCTTCACCGGCGACGTCACCATCCGCAACGTCGGCGACGCGGTCGACGGCTGGCACCTGGACTGGTCGTTCACCGCCGGCCAGCGCATCACCCAGGCGTGGAACGCCACCGCCACCCAGAACGGCGCGCAGGTCAGGGCCGAGGACGCGGGCTACAACGCCGCGATCCCGGCGGGCGGCAGCGCCACGTTCGGCTTCAACGCCTCCTGGAACGGCTCCAGTAACCCGGCTCCCGCGTCCTTCTCGCTCAACGGCGTCGCCTGCACCGGCGAGCCCGCCCCCACCGCGACCCCCACCGTCACCCCGACGGTCACGCCCCCGCCCGTCCCCGAGGGCGCCAAGCAGGCCGAGGACCTCGACCGGGGCCTGATCAGCGTCCGCTCCGGCAGCGGCAACCTGGTCTCCTGGCGGCTGCTGGGCACCGAGCCCCGCGAGACGGCCTTCAACGTCTACCGGGGCGGCACCCGCGTCGCCACCGTCACGGACTCCACCAACTACCTCGACTCCGGCGCCCCGTCCGACGCCACCTACACGGTCCGCCCGGTGAACGGCGGCGCCGAGGGCCCGGCCTCCGAACCGTCGCTCCGGTTCGCCTCCGGCTACCTCGACGTGCCCATCTCCCCGCCCTCCGGCGGCCACCACGCCAACGACGCCAGCGTCGGCGACCTGGACGGCGACGGCCGCCTGGACCTGGTGCTGAAGTGGGAGGCGAACAACGCCAAGGACAACTCCCAGTCCGGCGTGACCGACCCCGTCTACCTCGACGGCATCAAGCTGGACGGCACCCGCCTGTGGCGGATCAACCTGGGCCGCAACATCCGGGCCGGCGCGCACTACACCCAGTTCCAGGTCTACGACTACGACGGCGACGGCAGGGCCGAGGTCGCGGTGAAGACCGCCGACGGCACCGTGGACGGCCGCGGCACCGTCATCGGCGACGCCGGCGCGGACCACCGCAACTCCAGCGGCTACATCCTGACCGGCCCCGAGTACCTGACCATGTTCGACGGCCGGACCGGCGCCGCCCTGTCCACCGTGAACTACGACCCGCCCCGCGGCAACGTCTCCTCCTGGGGCGACAACTACGGCAACCGGGTGGACCGCTTCCTGGCCGGGACCGCCTACCTCGACGGGCGGCGGCCCAGCCTCATCATGGCCCGCGGCTACTACACCCGCAGCGTCATCGCCGCCTGGGACTTCCGCGACGGCCGGCTGGTCAAGCGCTGGACGTTCGACTCCAACGCCTCCGGCAACGGCTCGTACGCGGGCCAGGGCAACCACGCGCTCACCATCGGCGACGTCGACGGCGACGGCCGCGACGAGATCGTGTACGGCGCGGCGGCCATCGACGACGACGGCCGCGGCCTGTGGAACGTCGGCTGGGGCCACGGCGACGCCGCCCACCTGGGCGACCTCGACCCGAGCCGCCCCGGGCAGGAGTACGTGAAGATCTCCGAGGCGGCGAACCGCCCCGGCCTGTACATGGTCGAGGCCCGCACCGGCCGGGTGCTCTGGCAGACCGGCTCCGGCTCGGGCTCCGACGGCGAGGGACCGGGCCGCGGCGTGGCCGGCGACATCTACGCGGGGAGCCCCGGCGCCGAGTCCTGGGCCGCCGGCGCTGGACAGAACGGGCTGCGGAACACCTCCGGCACCGTGATCGGCCGCCAGCCGTCCTCGGCCAACTTCCTGTCCTGGTGGGACGGCGACCCGGTGCGCGAACTGCTGGACCAGACCCGGATCGACAAGTACGGGACCAGCGGCGAGACCCGCCTGCTCACCGCCTCCGGGGTGCACAGCAACAACGGCACCAAGGCCACCCCGTCCCTGTCGGGCGACATCCTGGGCGACTGGCGCGAAGAGGTCATCTGGCCCACCACCGACAACCGCGCCCTGCGGATCTACTCCACCCCGCACGTGACCACCACCAAGATCCACACCCTGCTGCACGACCCGCAGTACCGGGTGGCGCTCGCCTGGCAGAACACCGCCTACAACCAGCCGCCGCACCCCAGCTTCTTCATCGGCGACGGCATGCCCACCCCGCCCACGCCCGACGTCTACCTCCGCTGACCGTGTGACGGACCCGTATGGCGCAGGCCGGGAAACGTTCAAGGCGCGAACCCGGCCGCGCCCGGTGCCCTAGGGTCGCGCGCATGTGGATCGACGAGCGTGCCCTGCTGCCCCGTCCGGAACGAGCCGTGGTCGCGGTGGAACCGCCGGCCGCCGGGGAGGGGCACTGGGCCGGGGCGCCGAGCGCGGTCGCCGCCGACGGGCTGATCTACCTCGCCTACCGGCTGCGCCGCCCGGTCGGGAGGGGACGCGGGTACGCGGTGGTGGTCGCCCGCTCGGCGGACGGCGAGCGGTTCGAGCCCCTGGTGACGGTCACCCGCGAGGAGATGGACGCCGAGTCGCTGGAGCGGCCCTCGCTGGTGCGCCTGCCGGACGGGCGCTGGCGGCTCTACCTGAGCTGTGCCACCGAGGGCACCAAGCACTGGCGGGTGGAGGTGCTGGAGGCCGCCGCCCCGGAGGCGTTCGACGCCCGCGAGCGCGTGACCGTACTGCCGGGCGACCCGAAGACGGGCGTCAAGGACACCGTGATCGTCCGCCGGGACGGGACCTGGCACCTGTGGGCCTCCTGCCACCCGCTGGAGCTCCCCGAGGAGGCCGACCGGATGGTGACCGACTACGCCACCAGCGCCGACGGCCTGGAGTGGACCTGGCACGGCACCGCCCTGAGCGGCCGCCCCGGGCTGTGGGACGCGCGCGGCGTCCGCGTCAGCGCCGTGCGGTGGCACGGCGACCGGGTGCTGGCCTTCTACGACGGCCGCGCCAGCGCCGGGGAGAACTACGAGGAGCGGACCGGTGTCGCCACCGGCGCCGACCCGGCCGCGCTGACCGCCCTGGGCGACGCGCCCGCCGCCGTCTCGCCGCACGCCGGGGGCGGGCTGCGCTACCTGGAGATCGTCGACCTGCCCGGCGGCGCCGTACGCCTGTACTACGAGTACACCCGCCCCGACGGCGCCCACGAGCTGCGCACCGAGCTGAGGTGATCAGCGCGCCTGCCCGTTGCGCGACTGCCGCTGCCCCGGCGGCCGGGCGCCGACCAGGCCCCCGGCCCGCCGTTTGGGCCGCAGCCAGTCGCTGAAGTCCGCGCCGGTGACGCGCTGGAGCTGGCCGATGTCGTCGGCGAAGTACGGGATGAGCCGCTGCCGCTGCTCCCACGACAGAGGGCGGCGGGCGGCGCCGCGGTGCTGGAGCAGCCCCTCGATCGGCGCCCCCAGCGCGGTGGGCAGACGCCTGCGTACGAGCGAGAGCACGCGGTGCCGCAGGCCCGGGTCCGGGTGGGCGGTGACGTTCTCCCGGGGGACCTCGGTGAGCAGCCCCTGCCGTACGCCGAGGAAGGCGCAGATGCGGTCGAGCGTCTCGGCGGGCCGGTCCACGATGTCCCGGTAACGGAAGATCAGCACCTGGTCCCGGGGAAACAACCCGAACAAGTGCGCCAGCTGCCCGCCGTAGCGGCCGAGCCCGACGTAGTGCCAGAAGTGCCCCCACCCCGCGGCGACCCGGCGCGGCTCGGCTTCGCACGCCCGTACGAAGTCGCCGATGGGTTCCAGCCCCGCCGACCACAGGTGCGTCCAGTTGGAGTGGGCCCGCTCGACCGGGTCGCGCAGGCTGATGATCAGCTTGACGCCGGGGACGGCGGCCCGGATCCGCCGCTGGGCGGCCAGATCGTACAGGTAGAACGGGGTGGACTCGCCGGCCGGCGCACCCGGGGGCGCCTCGGCGAACAGCGCCTCGTAATCCGCGCGCCGCCAGACGTGCTCCCGGTAGGTCTCCGCGTCGCCCGGCCCGCCGCCGGCCGGGGGCGGGCCGTCGGTGAGGAAGTGCTTCGGCTCCTTGACGCGGGACAGGAACAGGCCGGGGTGGCGTTGCAGCGCGGCGTGCAGGGCCGTGGTCCCCGCCTTGGGCACGCCCGCGATCAGGAAATCGGGCAGGGGCACCGTCTTCCCTCCAATGGCAGAACGGACAGGTCGGGGGTGTACATCCTGCTCGGATTTATCCACAATACGTATCGGGATTGCGGGATATAAGCATTGACAGGGTGCGCCCTTTGTCGCCATCTTCGTCAGTGCGCGCGCGGCCGGTGCGCCGCCGGCGAGGAAGGTGATCGCGTGTCCCAGCCCGCCCCGCGGCGGACGCCCGCCTGGCGCTACGCCATCGGCATGTTCGGCACGTCCATCCCGATCAACATGATCAAGGGATCGATGATCCTCTTCTACGTCGACATCCTCGGGCTCGACGTGCGCGCCTACGGCGTGGTCATGGTGGTGTACGCGGTCATCGACGCGATCGACAACCCCCTGCTCGGCCACCTCTCCGACCGCACCAGGACCCGCTTCGGCAGACGCCGCCCCTGGCTGCTCTTCGGCGCGCCGATGCTGGTGGCCAGCATGATCGCGTTCTTCTCGGCGCCCGCATCACTGGACGGCATGGGACTCGTCCTCTGGTTCGCCGTGTTCGCGATCCTCTGCGAAGCCTTCGACTCGATGCTCAACGCCAACTACGGCGCGCTGCTCCCCGAGCTCTACCCCCGCGAGAGCGACCGCGCCGTGGCCAACGGCCTGCGCCAGGGCTTCCAGCTCGTCGCGCTGGTGATTTCACTCGCGGTCACCCCGCTCCTCACCACCCAGGTCTTCGGCACCGAGGACTCCACCCGGGGCTTCCAGACCACCGCGATCATCTACGGCGTCATCGCGCTCGTCGTCATCGTGTTCATGGCGCTCAGCGCCCGCGAGAACCCCCGCTACTCCACCCGCGAGCGTCCGCCGCTGCTCGGCAGCGTCCGGTCTATCCTGCGCAACCGGCTGTTCTGGACGGTCGGGCTCACCGGCGCCTGCTACGGCATCGCCATGGCGCTGGTGCTCTCCGGCATCCAGCTGTACGTCCGATACTCGCTCGGCCTGCCCGTCGCGAACGCGCTCTACCTGCAAGGCATCGTCATCCTCGTCTCGGCGGGCGGCCTGGCGGCATGGACGCGCGTCGTCGCCCGCCGCGGCGCGCTCTGGGCCTGGCGGCTCGCCTTCGCGGTCCTCGCCGCCAGCTTCGCGGTCCTGTTCTTCGCCACCGACCTCGTCACCGCCATCGCCGCCGGGGTGCTCGTCGGAGCCGGCTGGTCGGGAATGCTCGCCACGAACGACCTCATCGTGGCACGCGTGCTGGACGCCGACGCCGCGCGCAACGGCGAACACCGCGAAGGCCTCTTCCTGTCGGCGTTCGGCTTCTTCGGCCGGCTCAACGGGATCGTCACCGGGCTCGCCCTCACCTCCCTCGGCGTGTTCTTCGGCTACTCCTCCGGCGACGCCCCCGGCCCCGACCCCGGCCTCGCCTTCCGCATGTACCTGTGCGTCTACCCGTTCGTCCTCACCACGATCGGCGCCATCGCCGCCCGCCTCATCTCGGTCCCCCTCGAAACCCCACCCGAAGCCACCGAACCGGCCGAACCCCCGCCACCCGGCCCCACAGACGAACCCGCCTTGGAACCGGTCGAGCCCCCGCCCGTCGCGGAGCCGGTCATCACGCCACCCGGGCATACGGACGCGCCCTCCGCCGAACCGGCCGAGCCGCCGCCACCCGGCCCCACGGACGAACCCGCCACGGAGCGCCCCCGATGAGTCGCCGCCTTGTCATCACCGCCGACGACCTCGGCCGGGAGCCCGGCACCACCGAGGTCATCGCCGCGCTGCTCGCCGAGGGCAACGTCACCGCCACCACGCTCATCTGCGTCTCACCCGCCGCCGAACGCGCCGCCGAGCTGGCCCGGGAACTCGGCGTCCTGCCCCGGCTGCACGTGACCCTCACCAGCGAACGCGGCCTGCCCCGCTGGCGCCCCCTCGACGGCGCGGCCAGCCTCGTCGACCCGGACGGGACCCTCACCGACGACCCGTTCGCCCTGGGCGCCCGGGGCGAGGCCGGCGACGTCGTACGGGAAGCCGACGCGCAACTGCGCTGGATGCGCGACCGGGGCCTGTCTCCGGTGGCGGCCGACTCCCACGCCGGCACCCTCTACGGCCTGCACGGCAGATCCTGGCTGGCCGAGACCTTGGAGTGGTGCGCCCGCCACGGCTTCGCCTTCCGGCTGCCCCGCGACCCCGAGCCGTACTTCGGTGGCCCCCTCCCTCAGCCGCTCGCCGCGGCCCACGAACGCGCCGTCGCCCACGCCGACGCCCTCGGGGTGGCCATCCCGGAGACGATCGCGACCAACCGCCGCACCGCCGCCGACCTGGGCTCCTATGAACAGCTCCGCGACGACTACCTGCGCCGTCTGGCGCAACTGCCCGAGGGCACGAGCGAGCTGTTCCTCCACCCGTCCCGGGAAGACGCGGTCGCGGGCCCCGACGGCATCGTGCGCGCCTGGGAGACGCGGCTGCTACGCGACCCGGCATGGCACGCGGCCCTGGAACGCGAGGGCGTCGAACTCACCGACAGCTGGTGGCCCTGACCCCGCGAACGGATCGAACTCGGCGGCGGAAAGGACGTGCAGTCGGTCAGATGAAACCCGTTCGACGGCCCTTTCCTAGAACGGGGCAAGAACGGCGGGGAGTTCGAGGCCCGTCACGGTCCGGGACGCATGGGGAGGGTAAGCGGTGCCGTGTTTCCTGCACGGTGCTCGGCTTGCTGCGGCCCGCGTACCTGGAAGAAGTGGTGCGTGACCTGCTCGGCGAGCTGGAACTCCTCCGACCGAGGCTGGACGCGGCCGAGAGCGCCCTGCTCGTGTGCACGCTCCTGCCCCGACTCGACGCGCTGACCGGGCAGCTGCGGAAAGGGGATGACGGAGAGACCTCCACAATCCGACGGATGGAGGAGGGGCGACGGAGTGATCTCTGCGGTCTGGCGGATGAGGGGTTACGGAGGAAGGTCCGTGATCCTGCGGCGGGGGAGGCGTGACGGGGGTGACCTCAGCGCTCCCGTGCATGTGGGAGGAGCTGACCCCTGCGCTCCCGAGAATGGGGAAGGGGTGACGGGGTGACCTCTGTGGTCCGGCGGATGGGGGGTGAGGTCCGCGGACGGTCCCGGAGGGTTACTTCGGCGGGACGCGGGAGGGGAGCAGCACCGCCGTGATGACCACGATCACGGAGAGGGCCGCGCCGATGACGAAGGCCAGGCGCATGCCGCCCAGGGAGGCGAGGACGTCGGTGGTGCCCGTGGATCTAAGGGCGGCGGCGCGGGCGCTCATCACGGTGATGACGAGGGCGGTGCCGAAGGCGGCGGCGACCTGCTGCAGGGTGCTCAGGATCGAGCTGCCGTGGGAGTAGAGCGGTGCGGGGACTGAGCCGAGCCCGAGGGTGAAGACCGGGGTGAAGGTGGCGGCCAGGCTCACGGACAGCAGGGCGTGCAGGGCGAGGATCTGCCAGTAGGGCATGGTCATCGAGACCTGGGTGAAGCCGGCGAGGGCGGCCATGAGACCGATCGCGCCGGGAATGACCAGCGGTCTTCCGCCGAATCTGTCGAAGAGGCGGCCGACGGCCGGGCCGAGCAGGCCCATCGCGAGACCGCCCGGCATCACCAGGAGCCCGGTCTCCAGGGCGCTGAGGCCGCGCACGCTCTGCAGGTAGAGCGGCAGCAGCATCAGCGAGCCGAGCATCGCCATGAAGGCCACCGACATCAGGATCAGGGCGATCGCGTAGGTGCGGTGGAGGAGGGTGCGCAAGTCGAGCAGCGGCACGCCGTGTTTCTGCAGCCAGAGCTGACGCAGGACGAAGACGGCGATGGTGGCCAGCCCGGCCGCCACGATCGCGGCGGCGACCCGGACGTCGCCGCCCTCGAACCGGCTGAGCCCGTAGACCAGGCCGCCGAACCCGGCCGCGGCGGTCGTCACGCTGAACCAGTCGATGCTGCCGGGCCGGGGCTCGCCGACGTTCTCCAGCCGCTTCAGGCCGCTCCAGGTGATCAGGGCGGCGATCGGGAGCACCAGCACGAACAGCAGGCGCCAGGACCCGAGCTGCAGGATCACTCCCGAGACCGCCGGGCCCATCGCGGGCGCCACCGAGATGGCCAGCGACATGTTGCCCATCACCCGGCCGCGGTCTTCCTCGGGCACGACCTGCATCAGCGTGGTCATCAGCAGCGGCATCATCACGGCCGTGCCGGACGCCTGGATGATGCGGGCGGCCAGCAGCACCTCGAACGAGGGCGCGACGGCGGCCAGCGCCGTGCCGATCAGGAACAGCCCCATCGCGGCGGCGTAGGCATGACGGGTGGACACCCGCTGCAGGAACCATCCGGTGATCGGGATGACCGCGGCCATGGTCAGCATGAAGGCCGTCGAGAGCCACTGCGCCGTCTGCTCATCGATGTGCAGCGCGGCCATGAGCTGCGGGATCGCATTGATCATGATCGTCTCGTTGAGGATGACCACGAACGTCGCGAACACCAGCAGCCGGATCACGGCCGGTGTGCGGCCCCGAGCGGGGGCCGCGGGCATGGCGGGCGTATCGAGCTGTGGGCTGGGCACGGTACCTCTATCAAACGTACGGACAAAAAAGGGAAAGACCGGGCGTCTGCGGCACTCGGTATCGCGAGAGGTCCGCGGTCACGTACAGACTGACCGACGCCACCGACAAAACTCACCGGCCCGTGCCCAGCATTCCGGCAGCCGCCGGGAGATGTCACCCGGTTTTTCCCGCTCGCCCCAGTGGAAGAGGTCCCGCTCGTCCTGCTGCGGGAGGAGGCCGCCCGCCCCGCTGAACGAGTGGCCGCTCGTCCTGCTGGAAGAGAGGGGCCACTCGTTCTGGGAGACGGGACGTTCGCCCTACTGGAAGAGGGACGCGTCGCCGGTGCCCTGCCGGAGGATCTCGGGCTCGTCCTGCGAGAGGTCGATCACGGTCGTCGGGGTGGCGCCGCACTCGCCGGCGTCGATGACGGCGTCCACCGTGTGGTCGAGCCTCTCCTTGATCTCCCAGCCCTGCGTCATCGGATCCTCGTCGCCGGGGAGCAGCAGGGTGCTGGACAGCATCGGCTCACCCAGCTCGGCCAGGAGCGCCTGAGTGACCACGTGGTCGGGGATGCGGACGCCGACCGTCTTCTTGCGGGGGTGCGACAGCCGCCGCGGCACCTCCTTGGTCGCGGGCAGGATGAACGTGTAGCCGCCGGGAGTGGCCGCCTTGACCTGGCGGAACACCGCCTTGTTCACGTGCACGAACTGCCCGATCTGGGCGAAGTCCCGGCACATCAGGGTGAAATGGTGCTCGTCGCCGAGGTTGCGGATCTCCCGGATCCGGTCGATGCCCTCCTTGTTGCCGAGCCGGCAGCCGAGGGCGTAGCCGGAGTCCGTCGGATAGGCGATCAGCCCGTCCGCCTTCAGGAGATCGACGACCTGGCCGATCAGGCGGTGCTGGGGATTGTCCGGGTGCATGTCGATGTACTTCGCCACGCCCTGATCCTAGGAGACCTCAGCCGTCACAGGAGGCTCACTTCGAGACCCGGCCGATCACGAGGGCGCGGCGGAGTACGGGACGCGGCGCGGCTGCTCAGCAGCCGCAGCGCCCCGGCGGTGGGGGAGCCGGGCTCGGCCAGGTAGACGCAGAGCGCCTGGCCGGGGTCGCCGGGGATCGGTTCCGGCTCTCTCACCTCGGGAAGGGGTCTCAGATGTCCACTGCAACGTTCACCAAGACGTTCCGGGCGGCCGAGGTCGCCGAGGCCGGCGGGCCGTTCAGCGTGGTCGAGCGCGAACTGCCCGAGCCGGGTCCCGCCCACGTCCGTGTGACTGTCGAGGCCTGCGGCGTGTGCCGCACCGACGCGGCGATTGTCGGCGCGGGCTTCCCCGGCGTGTCGTTCCCGCTGGTGACCGGGCACGAGATCGCCGGGCGCATCGACGCGCTCGGCGACGGCGTCGAGGACTGGAGCACCGGCGACCGGGTGGCCGTCGGCTGGTTCGGCGGTCACTGCGGCACCTGCGTGCCCTGTCGTGAGGGCGACTTCATCCACTGCGTGCGCCTCCAGGTGCCCGGCTGGGCCTACCCGGGCGGCTACGCCGAGTCCGTGGTCGTCCCCGTGTCCGCACTCGCCCGCATCCCGGACGAGTTCACCGCCGCCGAGGCGGCGCCGATGGGCTGCGCCGGGGTGACCACGTTCAACGCGCTGCGGCGGAGCGTGGCCGGGCCGGGCGACCTGGTCGCGGTGCTCGGCCTGGGCGGGCTCGGCCACCTCGGCGTGCAGTTCGCCGCCAAGCTCGGGTTCGAGACCGTGGCCGTCGCGCGGGGCACCGGCAAGGAAGAGGAGGCCAGGAAGCTGGGCGCCCACCACTACGTCGACAGCACCGCCGGCGACGTGGCCGGGCAATTGCAGGCCCTCGGCGGGGCGAAGGCCGTGCTGGCCACGGCAGCCAGCTCCGCAGCGATGAGCGCCGTCATCGACGGGCTGAGCCACAACGGCGAGCTGATCGTGGTCGGGGCCACGCCGGAACCCATCGAGGTCAGCCCGTTCCAGCTCATCTCGGCGGGCCGGACCGTGCACGGCCACCCGTCCGGGACGGCGCGCGACGTCGAGGAGACGCTCCGCTTCGCGGCCCTGACCGGTGTCCGCGCCATGATCGAGGTCCGTCCGCTGGACGACGTCCAGGCGGCCTACGACCGGATGATGTCCGGCCAGGCCCGCTACCGCATGGTCCTCACCACCGGCAGGTGACGTCCACCTCGGGGTGGCGGCGGATCATGAGAGGCAGGCGCGGCCCGTTCTGACCGCCCGCAGGTGATGTGTGACGCCAGGAGGGCCGGCGAGGCTGCTGCGTTGACGCCTGCCGCCGTCGAGGCATCGGCGGGCTCTGGCGGGGTAGCGGCGGATCATGGCAGGCACGCGGAAGTGGATGGCACTGCTCGTGTTCGTCGCGGTCGTCGCGCTGGTGGCCGTCGCCGGGTCGCTGGCGGCGACGGATTCGGGCGGTGCGTACGTGTCGTTGCGGCGTCCGGGGTGGGCGCCGCCGCAGGGGTTGTTCGGGCCCGTCTGGACGGTTCTCTACCTCATGATCGCCGTTTCCGGGTGGCTGGCCTGGATACGAAGGCGGGACCGGGCGGCCTTTCTGGTGTACGGGGCGCAGCTGGTGGCGAACGCCGCCTGGACGCCGCTGTTCTTCGGGGCCGGGCTGCGCGGGGCGGCGTTCGCCGAGATCGTGCTGCTGTGGCTGCTGATCGTCGCCACCGTCGTGCTGTTCTGGCGGATCAGCCGGGTGGCGGCGCTGCTGCTGGTCCCGTACCTGCTCTGGGTGACCTACGCGGCGGCGCTGAACTTCGCGATCTGGCAGCTCAACTAGAGGCGTCGAAGGGCTCGGCGGAGCGCTCCCACATGGACCGCATCTCGGCGAAGCCCTGCTCCATGATCGCGACCATGGCCTCGCGGGCCCGCTCGCCGTCGCCGCGCTGGAGGGCCTGGGCGACGTCGATGTGGAGCTGCAGCGCGTGCTCGTGCGGGTAGTGCGGCATGAGGTGGTAGTGGTGGCGTCCGGCCAGCACCTCGGCGACGATCAGTTGCAGCTTGGCGAACATCTCGTTGCCCGACGCGATCAGCACCCGCCGGTGGAAGTCGATGTCGAGGCTGAGGAAGCGGGCTTCGTCGCCGGCCTTGCCCGCGGCCCACATCTTGGCCGTCAGCCCGACCAGCTCGCTCGCTTCGTCGCCGTCGATCCGCTGGGCGGCCAGCCAGGCGGCGTGCGGCTCGATCGCGGTCCGCAGCTCGGTGATCGAGCGCATCTGCGCCATCCGGTGGTCGGAGGCGAGCCGCCAGCGGATCACCTGCGGGTCGAAGACGCTCCACGCCTCGGGCGGCTGGATCATGATGCCGACGCGGCGCCGGGTCTCGATGAGGCCCATCGAGGCGAGCACGCGCAGCACTTCGCGGATCACCGAACGTGAGACCTGGTAGCGGTCGATCAGGTCGTCGATGCTCAGGACGGCACCCGGGGCCAGGTCGCCGTTGCAGATGGCGGTGCCGAGCTGATCGAGGACCTGTGCGTGCAGTCCGGCCTCGGCAAGGGACTGTTGGGTGGGCTCGCCCCCTGGAGAGGACTGAATCACATCACAAAGCATATCAGTCACTACCAGGGGTTGAATAAATCTGCTTTATTGCCCTAGCATCCCGGCACTAAGCAGATGTTTAGCAGTGTGTGTGGCGCCCTGCCGGGGGCCGGCGGCCATGCCAGAAAGGCGAGATGACGTGCGACGTCGATCGATAATCGGTACATCTCTGGCCGTGGCAGTCGCCATGAGCCTGACCGCGTGCGGCGGCGGCGACGGTGGCGGCTCGAGCGACACGGTCAGGGTCACCCTGGCCAACCACGTGTGGACGGAGAACATCAAGGCGGCGCTGCCCGAGTTCGAGCAGCAGACCGGGCTCAAGGTCGAGGTCACCCAGCTCGGCGAGGACCAGCTCTCCGACCAGTACAACGTCAAGCTCAACGCCGGTTCGGCCGACATCGACGTGATGATGTACCGCCCTCTGCAGGAGGGCAAGCTCTTCGCCAGGAACAAGTACCTGGCCGACCTCACGGAGCACGTGAAGTCCGAGAGCTGGGACTTCAGCGACTTCCAGGGTGGCCCGGTGCAGGCCACCACGTACGAGGGCAAGCCGGTCGGTGTCCCGATCATCACCGAGCAGGAGGTCCTCTACTACCGTAAGGACCTGCTGGAGAAGGCCGGGCTGAGCGCCCCGCCGGCGACCCTCGACGAGCTGAAGGCCGCCGCCGCCAAGATCAAGGAGGTGGAGCCGGACATCGCCGGCTTCGTCGCCCGTACCGGCAAGTCGGCGGCCGTCACCCAGTTCTCCAGCTTCCTCTACAGCTTCGGCGGCGACTTCATCGACGAGAGCGGCAAGTCCGCGGTCAACAGCGACGCCGCCAAGCAGGCCTACGCCTACTACGGCGAGCTGATCAGGGACTACGGCCCCGCCAACGTCAGCACCGACATGAGCTGGCCCGAGGCGATGGCGATCTTCACCCAGGGCAAGGCCGCCTTCTACACCGAGGCGAACTCGCTCTACAAGAACGCCACCGAACCGGACAAGTCCAAGGTCTCCGACCAGGTCGGCTTCGCGCCGTTCCCGGCGGGCCCGGCGGGCTCCAAGCCGTACAACGTCCCGTCGTGGGCGCTGGGCATCAACGACGCCTCCGAGAACACGGAGAACGCCTGGAAGTTCATCGAGTGGGCGACCAGCAAGGAGCAGACGCTCGAGCAGCAGAAGTCCGGCGTGCCGGGCGCCCGCACCTCCGCCTGGTCCGACCCCGAGGGCATCTCGGACTTCCCGGAGGACCTGGCCAAGGCCATCTCGGAGAGCACCGAGAACGGCGTCGGCTATGACCGGCCGGTGGTGGTGAAGGTGGCCGAGGCCCGCGAGATCGTCGGCCAGCCGATCGTCGACGCGATCACCGGCAAGGACGCCGCCGCCTCCGCCGACGCGGCCCACACGGCCTTCCAGAAGTTCCTGGACGACGAGGCCGAGTAAGAGCGGCACGCGCGGGTGGCGGGCCCGGACGCCCGCCACCCGTTCACCCCTGGAGACCCCATGGCAACCACCACCGAAGCCCAGCGGGGCGCCCCCCTCACCCCCGGCTGGGCGCGCTGGGCCAACGACCACCGCAAATGGCTGTTCGCCGCGCCCGCGATGACCTTCGTCGCCGGCCTGCTCGTCTTCCCCCTGGCCTGGACCGTCTACCTGAGCCTGACCGACTCCGAGGGGTCCGTGCGGGCCGACAGCGAGTTCATCGGCCTGCGGAACTACATCTCCGTGCTCACCGACACCGACCGGTTCTGGCCCGCCGTCGGGCGGACCGCCACGTTCACCGGCGCCGCGCTGCTGTTCGAGATGGTCCTCGGGATGGCCATCGCGCTGCTGCTCTGGCGGCCGTTCAAAGGGCAGAAGTGGGTAAGGGTCGCGATCCTGCTGCCGCTCGTCGCCACCCCGGTCGCGGTCGGCATGATGTGGCGGCTCATCTTCGACCCCAACATCGGCATGGCCAACCAGGTGCTCGGCTGGTTCGGCATCGGGCCGCAGCCGTGGCTGGCCGGTGAGCACACCGCCCTGCCCACCACGATCTTCATCGACGTGTGGCAGTGGACGCCGATGGTGGTGCTGATCCTGCTCGCCGGGCTCACCTCGCTGTCGGAGGAGCCGCAGGAGGCGGCCCGGATCGACGGCGCCAGCACCTGGCAGCGCTTCCGGCACGTCACCCTGCCGCTGCTGATGCCCACGGTGACCGTGGCGATCCTGCTGCGCGGCATCGACGCGCTGAAGACCTTCGACATCCTCTACGCCACCAAGGGCCGCGGCGGCGGTTCGTTCCACGAGGTGGAGACCCTGAACGTGTACGCCTACGGGCTCAGCTTCGACTACAACAAGTACGGCGTCTCCTCCACCGTCCTCATCCTCTTCTTCCTGATCATCATCGGGGCCATGTGGGCCCTGACCGCCCGGCGCAGCAAGGAGGAGCGGGCATGAAGCCCAGTCTCGCCTACCGGGTGTTCCGGGTGGTGGCGCTCACCGTCGTGGTGCTCTCGCTGGTCGCGCCGCTGGTCTGGATGGTCGCCGCGTCGCTCAAGACCAACGTCGACATCTACGACTCCAGCAAGGCCCTGGCCTTCTCGCCCACCCTGGACAACTACGGCAAGGTGCTCCAGCAGGCGAACTACATCCAGTTCATCTTCAACAGCTTCTGGGTGGCGTTCGTCGCCACGGTGGCGTCGCTGATCCTCGGGCTGCCGGCCGCGTACTCGATGAGCCGGTTCAACATGCGCAAGTCGGCGCTGGTGGTGCTGATGGCCCGGATCATCCCCGGCGTCTCGCTCCTGGTGCCCTGGTACTACGTCTTCTCCAACCTGCGGATGGTCGGCGGCTACGAGGTGCTGATCATCAGCCACATGTTCGTCTCGCTGCCGCTGGTGGTCTACATCATGATGGGCTACTTCGACAGCCTGCCGACTGAGCTGGAGGAGGCGGCGCTGGTCGACGGGCTGACCCACATCGGCGCGTTCCGCCGGATCACGCTGCCGCTGTCGGTGCCGGGCATCGCCACCGCCGGGATCCTGTCGTTCATCTTCTCCTGGAACAACTTCATGTTCGCGCTGGTGCTCTCCGACGCGAACACCAAGACCCTGCCCGTGGCGATCTTCGACTTCGTCGGCTACGCCAGCATCGACTGGGGCGGCCTGATGGCCGCGACCACCGTGGTCACCCTGCCGATCATGGTGATCGCGCTGTTCGTGCAGAAGTACGTGGTCTCCGGTCTCACCGCCGGCGCGACGAAGGGCTGATGCCGGATGACGACCATCGCACGCGTCGAGACGTTCCTCGTCGCCCCCCGCTGGCTGTTCGTCCGGCTGGAGACCGTCTCCGGGATCGTCGGCTGGGGCGAGGCCACCTGCGAGGGACGCTCCGAGACCGTCCGCACCGCCGTGGACCAGCTCGCCGAGCTGCTGGTGGGCAAGGACGCGCTGCGCATCGAGGACCACTGGCAGGTGCTCACCAAGGGTTCGTTCTACCGGGGCGGGCCGATCCTGGCCAGCGCCGTGGCGGGCCTCGACCAGGCGCTCTGGGACATCGCGGGCAAGCACTTCGGCGCCCCGGTGCACCAGCTGCTCGGCGGCCCGGTTCGCGACCGCATCCGGGTGTACGGGTGGGTCGGCGGCGACGAGCCGGGCGAGGTGCGCGACCACGTCGCCGCCCAGGTCGAGGCCGGGCTGACCGCGGTGAAGATGAACGCCTCCGGGCGGATGAGCCCGGTCGCGTCGGTCGCCGAGCTGGACGGGGTGGTCGCCCGGGTGGCCGCCGCCCGCGAGGTGCTGGGCGACAGCCGGGACGTCGCCGTCGACCTGCACGGGCGGTTCACCCTCGCCAGCGCGCGCCGGGTGGCGCCGCTGCTGGAGCCGTACCGGCCGCTGTTCCTGGAGGAGCCGGTCGTACCGGAGAACTCGCACCTCATCGGCGAGTTCGTCCGCTCGACCACCATCCCGGTGTCGACGGGGGAGCGGCTCTACAGCCGGCAGGAGTTCCTGCCCGTCCTCCAGGCGGGCATCGCGGTCGCCCAGCCGGACCTCTCGCACGCCGGCGGCATCACCGAGGTGCGCAAGATCGCCGCGCTCGCCGAGGTGTACGACGTGCAGCTGGCGCCGCACTGCCCGCTCGGCCCGATCGCGCTGGCGGCCTGCCTCCAGGTGGGGTTCGCCACGCCCAACTACCTGATCCAGGAGCAGAGCCTGGGCATCCACTACAACCTCGGCGCGGACGTGCTCGACTACTGCCTCGACAAGAAGCCGCTGACCTTCGTGGACGGCTACGTCGAGCGGCTCACCGGGCCCGGCCTGGGCATCGAGGTGGACGAGCGGGCGGTCCGGGCCGCCGCCGAGCGCGGGCACGCCTGGCGCAGCCCCGTCTGGCGGCACCGGGACGGCTCCTTCGCGGAATGGTGACCTCTTTGACCTCAGACACGACCTCAGACACGACCTCCGACTTCATCGGCGTCCTCGCCGGCGCCCGGCTCCTGGCGATCATCCGCGGCAGCGGTACGGGCCCCGCCGTCGCGGCCGGGGCCGCGCTGCTCGGCGAGGGCGTCCGCGTCATCGAGGTGTCCCTGACCACTCCGGGCGCGCTGGACGCCATCGCCGAGCTGCGGGCCGCCGCCCCGGCCGGTGCGCTGGTCGGCGCCGGCACCGTGCTCACCGAGTCCGACGTCGCGGACGTGGCGGCGGCGGGCGCGCAGTTCGCCGTCACCCCCGCCGTCGTCGAGTCCGTCGGCGCGGCGGTGCGGCGGGGGCTGCCGGTCGCGGCCGGCGCGCTCACCCCGACCGAGGCGCACACCGCGGTCCGCCTGGGCGCCGACGCGGTGAAGGTCTTCCCCGCCTCACTGGCCGGCCCGGCCTACATCAAGGCGCTGCGGCAGCCGTTCCCGCGTCTCCCGTTCGTCGCCGTCGGCGGTGTGGGCCTGGCCGAGCTGCCCGAGTATCTCGCCGCCGGCGCGATCGCCGCGGGCGTCGGCGGGCCGCTGGTCGGCGACGCGGCCTCCGGCGGAGACCTGGACGCCCTGCGGGAACGGGCACGCGCCTTCCTGACCGCCACGTCGTAGCCCTCCACCGAGAAAGGCATCACGTGAAGATCACTGCTGCGGACGTCATCGTCACCAGCCCCGACCGCAACTTCGTCACCCTCAAGATCACGACGGACGAGGGGATCACCGGGCTGGGCGACGGCACGCTCAACGGGAGGGAGCTCGCGGTCGCCTCGTACCTGGCCGACCACGTCGTCCCGCTGCTGATCGGACGGGACCCGCACCGCATCGAGGACACCTGGCAGTTCCTCTACCGCTCGGCGTACTGGCGCCGGGGGCCGGTCACGATGGCCGCCATCGCCGCCGTGGACGTGGCGCTCTGGGACATCAAGGCCAAGGCCGCCGGGATGCCGCTCTACCAGCTGCTCGGCGGCGCCTCCCGGAACGGGATCATGGCGTACGGGCACGCCTCCGGCCGTGACCTGCCCGAGCTGTTCGACTCCATCCGCCAGCACCTGGAGCAGGGCTACCGGTCGATCCGGGTGCAGACCTCCGTGCCGGGCGTCAACGCCGTGTACGGGGTCGCCGCCCAGTCCACCGACGGGCTCCGGTACGACTACGAACCGGCCCGGCGCGCCCCGCTGCCCGCCGAGGAGGACTGGGACACCCGCGCCTACCTGCGTCACCTGCCCGGCGTCTTCGAGGCGGTGCGCAACGAGTTCGGCCCCGAGCTGCCGCTGCTGCACGACGGCCACCACCGGATGACCCCGATCCAGGCGGCCAAGCTCGGCAAGGAGCTCGAACCGTACGACCTGTTCTGGCTGGAGGACTGCACCCCGGCGGAGAACCAGGAGGCGCTGCGCCTCGTCCGGCAGCACACCACCACCCCGCTGGCGATCGGCGAGGTGTTCAACACCGTCTGGGACTACCAGACGCTGATCAGCGAGCAGCTCATCGACTACGTCCGCTCGGCCGTCACCCACACCGGCGGGATCACGGCGATGCGCAAGCTGCTCGACTACGCGGCGCAGTACCAGATCAAGTCCGGCATCCACGGCCCGACCGACATCTCTCCCGTCGGCATGGCCGCCGCGCTCCACCTGGACCTGGCGATCCACAACTTCGGCATCCAGGAGTACATGCGGCACGGCGCGGCCACGAACGAGGTGTTCCGGCAGTCGTTCACCTTCACCGACGGCTACCTGCACCCGGGCGAGCAGCCCGGGCTCGGCGTGGAGCTCGACGAGGAGGCCGCGGCGCGCTTCCCGTACCAGCAGGCCTACCTGCCGTTCAGCCGCCTCAAGGACGGCACCGTCCATGACTGGTGACCGGCCGCCCACCCGGCACATCGTGGTGATGGGCGTGTCGGGCGTGGGCAAGACGACCGTCGCCCTGGCGATCAGCGAGCTGACCGGGCTGCGCTTCGCCGAGGCGGACGACTTCCACACCGAGGAGAACGTGGCGCGGATGCGCGCCGGCATCCCGCTGGACGACGCGGACCGCTGGCCGTGGCTGCGCGACCTGGCCGGCTGGATGGCCGCCCGGCACGCCGAGGGCGTCTCGACGATACTGGCCTGCTCGGCGCTGAAGCGCTCCTACCGGGACGTGCTGCGGCAGGGGCCGCCGGACGTGGAGTTCGTCCACCTCGACGGGGACTCGGAGCTCATAAGAGACCGGCTGACGCGCCGCACCGGCCACTACATGCCGGCCGACCTCCTCGACTCGCAGCAGGCGATCCTGGAGCCCCTCGGCGCGGACGAGTCCGGGATCACGCTGCCGGCCGAGCTGCCGCCGGCCGCGCTGGCGGCCCTGGCGATCGACCGGCTCAGCCTGCGCTCGCCGGGGTAGCCGGGGACCGTCCCCCTCCTGCGGGACCTGTCGTGTGACCGAAGTGACGTGTTCTGCTCAGGTGAAAATCCCTGAACAAACTTGTCCTTATTGCCCGGTTGCCGATAGAACGTGTGAGATAGGCGGGCCGCTGACCAGTGAACAGACCCTCCAGAGCGTTCACTGAACAGCGGGCCCGACTGAACACGCCCTCTCTTCCGTGTCCCCAGGAGGACCCATGGCCGGATTGTCACGCGCGGTCGACACCCCGCTGTCGCGCAGGACGGCGCTGCGTCTCGGCGGCGGCGTGGCGCTGCTGCTCGCCGCCGGGTGCGCCGCAGGGACCAAGGGAGGAGAGCAGCCCGCGGGACAGCCGCCCGCGGGCGGGGGCGGCGCGCTGCGCATCGCCGTGAACGGCTACGTCAGCAGCTGGGACCAGGACTTCGTCGGCTTCGACGTCACCGCGCTGATGCTGTTCAAGAACGTCTTCCCGTACATGATCGACTACGGCGTGAAGGACGTCGGCGGCGCGCCGATCCTCGACACCGAGAACATCACCCCCACCTTCGCCGAGTCGTTCGAGCCGGACGCCGACAACAAGGTCTGGACCCTCAAGCTGCGCAAGGGCGTCAAGTTCGCCAGCGGCAACGAGATGACCGCCGCCGACGTCAAGTGGTCCAAGGACCGGGCGTTCGCCGCCCAGGCCAACGTCGCCGGCATCTACCGGCTCATCGGGCTGACCGACCCCGGCCAGGTCAAGGTGGTCGACGACTACACGGTCGAGTTCCACCAGGACTTCCCCAGCGCGCTCACCCGGCAGATCCAGGCCATCTCGCTCTACGTCTTCGACTCTGTCGAGGCCAAGAAGCACGCCACCGACGCCGACCCCTGGGCCAAGGAGTGGTTCGCCAAGAACCCGCCGACCGGCGGCTACTTCGAGGTCTCCAAGGCCATCCAGGGCCAGGAGATCGAGCTCACCCCGAACCCCGGCTACCCCGGCGAGGACCCGGCCCGCACGAGCATCCGCCTCACCGTCGTCTCCTCCGCCGCCAACCAGCGCCTCCAGCTGGAGGCGGGCGACATCGACATCGCCCTCGGCATGAGCCGCCGCGACGCCGCCGACCTGAAGGACGCCAAGGGCATCAAGGTGCTCACCGCGCCCAGCAACAACCAGGTGGCCATCCAGATGTCGGTCACCGCCGAGCCCTTCGACGACGTCAAGGTGCGCCGGGCGCTGGCCTGCGCCGTCCCGTACGAGCAGATCATCGCCAACGTGTACGGCGGTGACGCCCGCCCGGCCAAGAGCCTGGTGCCGCTGGACATGCCCGGCTACCTCGACACCGGCTACCCCTACACCCACGACCTGGACAAGGCCAGGGCGCTGCTGGCCGAGGCCGGCAAGACGTCGATCAGCTCCGAGCTGGTCTTCGAGGCCGACAACGCCGAGCAGCAGCAGATCGCCATCCTCGTGCAGAGCGAGGCCAGGAAGGCCGGCATCGAGCTCGAACTCGTCCCGCTGGACCCGGCGACCCTCGGCGAGCGCCGCGAGAAGAAGAACATCCCGCTGCAGCTCACCGCGGGGCAGCTCTGGGTCAACGACGTCGAGTACATGCTCGGCACCAGCTTCACCAAGGGCGCCAGCCTGAACTACTCCAACTACGTCAACGACGAGATCGAGGAGATCTTCGAGCGGTCGCACACCACGGTGGAGGAGGCCGAGCGGCTCAAGCTCTGGGCCCGGGTGCAGGAGATCCTCGCCGACGACGTGCCGTGGGCGATCATCTGCCAGCCCGACTTCACCCTGCCCGTGCGCGAGGACGTCGCCGGCTGGGTCCAGCCGATGGACGGCCTGGCCCGCCTGCGCTACCTGACCAGGGCCTAGCTGTGCGGATCGCCCGATTCACCGCGCGGCGTCTGCTCCAGGCGGTCCCCGTGCTCCTCGGCGTCATCGTGGTGACGTTCGTGCTGGTCCGCGTGCTGCCCGGCGACCCGATCCGGACGATCCTCGGCCCCAACGCCACCGAGGCCGACGCGGCGGCCGCCCGCGCCCGGTACGGGCTGGACAAGCCGATGGGGGAGCAGTTCCTGGACTACCTGGGCGGGCTGTTCACCGGCGACCTGGGCGTCTCCATCCAGAGCGGCCAGGCGGTGCTGGGCGAGATGGCGGTCCGCCTCGGGCCCACGCTGGAACTGGTGGTGATCGCCGTGACGATCGCCACGCTGCTGGCCACCGTGCTCGGCATCTGGTCCGCGCGCCGCGCCGGGCGGGCCGGGGACCACACGCTGCGGGTGCTCGCCCTGGTGGGCAACTCGCTGCCGGAGTTCTGGCTCGGCCTGGTGCTGATCCTGGTCGTCTACAGCTGGCTCGGCTGGGTACCGGCGCCCAGCGGCAGGGTCGACCCCGACACGAACCTGTCGCTGATCACCGGCGCCGACCTGCTGGACGCGGCGCTCACCGGCAACGGCCCGGCCTTCGCCTCGGCCGCCGGGCATCTGGTGCTGCCGGTGGCGACCATGGTCATCGTCATCGTGGCGCCGCTGCTGCGCAGCGTCCGGGCCTCGGCGCTGGAGGTGCTGGGCTCGGAGGCGTACCAGGCCGCCGCCGCGCACGGCCTGCCGGAACGCACGCTGCTGCGCGGCTACCTCGCCCGCGCCGCGCTGGTGCGGCTGCCCGCGCTGGCGGCGCTGGTGTTCGGGTTCGCGATGGGCTCGACCGTGCTGGTGGAGTACGTCTTCTCCTGGCAGGGCTTCGGGCAGTGGGCGCTGCGCGGGCTGCTGTTCCGCGACTACCCGGTGGTGCAGGCGTCCGTCGTGGTGATCGCGCTCTGCTACACGCTGATCTTCCTGGTCGCCGACGTGGTGCAAGCCGTCCTCGACCCGAGAGTGAGGATCTGATGGCCGACCTGACGACCGCGGCGGAGACCCGCGCGCCCCGCGCCGCCGCGGACCGCGGCTTCGCCACCACCCTGATCTGGGCCGGGTCGGTGCTCCTGGGCCTGGTCCTGCTCGCCGTCCTGGCCGGGCCGCTGCTGGTCCGCTGGGGTCCCGAGGAGATCGACGCGGCGGCCGCGCTGGCCGCGCCCGGCGGGGCGCACCCGCTGGGCACCGACGTCAACGGCATGGACATCCTCAGCCGGGTGCTGCACGCCGGCCGCCTCGACCTGGGCGTCGCCGTCGCCTCCGTGGCACTGGCCGTGGTGCTCGGCACGCTGCTCGGGGTCGTCGCCGGGTACCGGGGCGGGCTGGTCGACGACGTGCTCATGCGGTTCCTGGACGTGTTCCAGGCGTTCCCCGCGTTCATCCTGGCGCTGGCGGTCGCGGCCCTGCTCGGGGGCGGCGCCCCCGAGCTGATCCTGGTGATCGCCCTGGTCAACGCGCCCGCCTACGCCCGCCTGGTCAGGGCCGAGGTCCGTACGGTGCGCGAGATGCCGTTCGTGGAGGCGTCCCGTACGTCCGGATCGTCCGGCCTGGGGACGCTCTGGCGGCACGTGCTGCCCAACAGCCTCACCCCGGTACGGGTCATCGCCCCGCTCAACTGCGGCTGGGCCATGCTCACCCTGGCCGGGCTCTCCTTCCTCGGCCTCGGCGTCACCGTGCCCACGGCGGAATGGGGTGCCATGATCAGTCTCGGCGCGGCGGACGTGGTCGCCGGGCGCTGGTGGACCTCGGTGCCGCCCGGCCTGATGCTGCTGGTCAGCGTCCTCGGGTTCAGCCTCCTCGGCGAGGGGCTGCAGGAGCGGGCGGGGGTCAGGCGATGACCCTGCTCGACATCCGTGACCTCAAGGTCGCCATCGGGTCCGTACGGGCACTCGCCGGCGTGGACCTCACCGTCGCGCGCGGCGAGGTCGTCGGGCTGGTGGGGGAGAGCGGCGGCGGCAAGAGCATGATCGCCCGATCGGTCGTCGGGCTCCTGCCGCGGGGCGCCCGCGCCACCGGCCAGGTCCTCTTCGGCGGCCGGGACGTCCTCACGATGGACGCCGCCGAACTGGCGGCGCACCGCGGCGCGGGCGCGGCGATCTGCTTCCAGAACCCGCGCGGCGCCCTCAGCCCCACCCGGAGCGTCGGCCGCCAGCTCACCGACCGCCTGATCACCCACCAGGGCATGGACGCCGCCGGGGCGCGCGAGGCGGCGGTCGCGCTGTTCGAGAGCGTCGGCATCCGCTCGGCCGCGCGGCGGTTCACCGCCTACCCGCACGAGCTCTCCGGCGGCCAGGCCCAGCGCGTCATGATCTCCCTCGCCACCGGGTGCGCCCCCGGCCTGCTCATCGCCGACGAGCCCACCACCGGCCTGGACGTCACCCTCACCCGCGAGATCCTGCGCCGCTTCCGCGCGGCGGCCGACGACGAGGACCGCGGCGTCCTGCTCATCTCCCACGACCTGGCCTCCATCGCCCGCATCTGCGACCGCCTGATCGTCCTCAACGCCGGCTCCGTCGTCGAGCACGGCCCCACCGCCGGCCTCCTCACCGCCCCCGCCCACCCCTACACCCGCGCCCTCCTCGCCGCCGTCCCCGACCCCAACAAGCCCGCCGCCTACCGCCCCCTCACGGGTCCGGAGGACTCCGGAGCCTCTTCTGCGGGTTCCCGCCCTGGGGACCCCGGCCGCGCGCCTGCGGCTCCGGAGGCTGGAGACGAGGTCGTACGGGTCGAGGACGCGCATGTGGTGTACGGGAGCCGGTTCGGCGCGGGCGGGCACCACGCGCTGCGGGGTGTCAGCCTGACCGTGCGGGCGGGGGAGACCGTCGGGGTAGTGGGCGAGAGCGGGAGCGGGAAGAGCACGCTCGCCCGGCTCATGCTGGGGCTGATCACGCCGGCGCGGGGGACGGTCACCCTCGTGGGGCAGGATCCGGCTCGGTTGCGGGGGCGGAAGCTGCGGGAGCTGCGCCGCAGGGCTCAGCTCGTGTTCCAGGATCCGATCGGGTCGCTCAGCCCCCGCCGGACCGTGGCCGACGCGGTGGCCGAGCCGCTGCGTGCCGCCGGGATGGGGGCGGCGGAACGGGCCGGGCGGGTCGCCGCCGTGCTGGAGCGGATGGGCCTGGACGGGTCGTACGCGGACCGGCGCCCGCACGAGCTCTCCGGCGGCCAGGCGCAGCGGGTCGGCATCGCCAGGGCGCTGGCCGGCGAGCCCGACCTGATCGTCTTCGACGAGCCCACCTCCGCGCTGGACGTGACCGTACAGGCGCAGATCCTCAAGGTGATCGGCGAGGTGACGGCCGAGCGCGGCCGGGGCTCGGTGTTCATCTCGCACGACCTGGCCACCGTGCGCGGCTTCTGCGACCGGGTGGTGGTGCTCTACCTGGGCCGGATCGTCGAGGAGGGCCCGGTCGAGGAGGTCTTCGCCCGCCCGAGGCACCCGTACACGATGGCGCTGCTCGCCGCCGCGCCCACGCTCACCGGCCCGGAGGAGACCGGCCGGGTGCACCTGACCAGGGACCCAGACGAGGCCGCCCCCGGCGGCGGGTGCGCGCTCGCGCCGCGCTGCCCGTTCGCCGAGGACGCCTGCCGCGCCGAGGAGCAGGAGCTGCGGCCCCTGGGCGGCGTCCGCGTGGCCTGCCGCCGCGCCGGCGAGCTCCCCGACCTTCATGGAGCAGAGAGGTGACAGATCCCATGCCCGCGATCAGGCTGGCCGTCGACATCGGCGGCACCTTCGTCGACGCCATGGAACTGGACACGCGCACGCACGCGGTCCGGTTCCGCAAGGCGCCGACCACCCCGGCCCGCCCGTGGGAGGGCGTGCTCACCGCCGTCGAGCTGCTCGGCACCGACCTGCGCGAGGTGGAGCTGTTCATCCACGGCACCACGCTCGGGCTGAACGCGGTGCTGGAACGGCGCGGCGAGACCACCGGCATCATCGCCAACGAGGGCTTCCGCGACATCTTCCTGCTGGGCCGGGGCAACGTGCCGCCGGACCACATGTACGACTTCCAGTACCAGCGGCCGGAGAGCCTGGTCCGCCGCGCCGCCACGATCGGGGTGCGCGGCAGGCTCGACTACCGGGGCCGCGTGGTGGAGGAGCTGGACTCGGACGGCGTGCGGGAGGCCGCCCGCGTCCTGGTCGAGGAGCAGGGGGTCCGCACGATCGCGGTCTGCTTCCTGCACTCCTACCTCAACCCCGAGCACGAGAGGCGGGCCGCGGAGATCATCCGCGAGGCGTACCCGCAGGTCACCGTCTCGGTCTCGACGGACATCGTGCGCGAGTACCGCGAGTACGAGCGGACCAGCACCACCGTCCTGGACGCCTACATCCGGCCCATCTTCGAGCGCTACGTGGACCGCCTGGAGTCGGGCCTGGCCGGGGACGGCTTCGGCGGCCGGTTCCTGATCATGCGGTCCGGCGGCGGGTCGATGACCTCGGGCGCGGCCAAGACCTCGCCCATGCACACGGTGCTCTCCGGCCCGGCCGGCGGCATCGTCGGCGCCGCGTACCTCGCCGCCGCGCTCGGCCGCGACAACCTGCTGACCTTCGACATCGGCGGCACGTCACTCGACACCTGCGTGATCGAGCGGGGCGCGCCGGTGGCGGCGTTCGAGGCCAAGCTGGAGCACTTCCCGCTGCTCATCCCCGCCTACGACATCCGCACCATCGGCGCGGGCGGCGGCTCGGTCGCGCACCTGGACCGCGGCCTGCTCAAGGTCGGCCCGCAGAGCGCCGGCGCCGACCCCGGGCCCGTCTGCTACGGCCGCGGCGGCACCCGGCCGACCGTCACCGACGCCGCCGTCACCCTCGGCTACGTCGACCCGGACCGGTTCCTCGGCGGCGACATGCGCCTGCACGACGCGGCGGCCCGGGACGCGCTGCGCGAGCAGATCGCCGAGCCGCTCGGCCTCGGCGTCGAGGCGGCCGCGGCCGGGATCTTCGACGTGCTGCTGGCCCGGACGGTCGGCGCGGTCCGGCAGATCACCGTCGAGCGGGGACACGACCCGCGGGGGTTCTCGCTGCTGGCCTACGGCGGCGCCGGGCCGATGCTGGCGCCGCTCCTGGCCCGCGAGATGGGCATCCCCGAGGTGATCGTCCCGTTCGCGCCGTCCGGGTTCTCCGCGTGGGGCATGCTCGCGGCCGACATCGTGGACGACGTCTCCCGTACGGTCATGACCACGCTGGACGACGCCGACCTGGGCGCGCTGGAGTCGGCGTTCACCGAGGCCGAGTCCGAGGCGGCGGCCTCGCTCGCGGCGCAGGGGATCCCCGCCGGGCAGGCCGTGCTGGAACGTGCCCTGGAGGTGCGCTATCTCGGCCAGGAGCACTCGCTGACGGTCCCGGTCGGCCGCGGCCTCGACCCGGACGCGGTGCGGGCCGCGTTCGAGGAGCTGCACCACGCCCGGTACGGGCACGTCATGGACAACCGGCTGCAGATCGTGAATCTGCGGGTCCGCGGCGTCGGCCGCATCGAGAAGCCGGACCTGCCCCGGCACGCCCCCGGCGACGGCGACCCCGCCCGGGCCCGCGCGGGGCAGCGGGACGCCTACGACTTCGGGACCCGGACGGTGACCGGTTTCGCCGTGTACGACCGGTCCAAGCTGGAGCCGGGCGACGTCCTCGACGGCCCTGTGCTGATCGACGAGGGCACCTCCACCACGGTCGTCCACTCCGGGCAGCGCGTCCAGGTGGACCCGTTCGGTCATCTGCTGATCACTCTCACTCCGGAGGCGCGGTCATGAGTGAGTCGGACGTACGGCTGGACGGCGCGACGGCGGAGGTCGTCCGGAGCTACCTGCTGGCCGCCGCCGAGGAGATGCGGGCCACGCTGATCCGCACCTCGTTCAACCCGGTCATCTACGAGGTGCACGACTTCGGCCTGTCGATGTACGACGCGGACCTGCGGCTGATCGCCGAGGCGACGGGGCTGACGTTCTTCCTGGGGGCGAACGACTTCTCGCTGGCCAAGGGCGTGGAGTACGTGGGGCGGGAGAACCTGCACCGCGGGGACGTGGTGCTGCTGAACTACCCGTACTGGAACGCGGCCCACTCCTACGACGCGACCCTGTTCGCCCCGGTGTTCCAGCCGGACCCCGCGGACCCGGAGGCGGACGGCACGCTGGTCGGGTTCCTGTGCGTGCGGGCGCACTGGATGGACCTGGGGGCGAAGGATCCTGGATATGTCCTGGATTCCACGGACATGCACCAGGAAGGGTTGATTTTTCCGGGTACGAAGGTGTTCTCCCGGGGTGAGCCGGTGCGGGAGATCCATGAGCTGATCCGCTTCAACTCGCGGATGCCTGACCTGGTGATCGGCGACCTGCACGCCCAGGTCGCCGCGCTGCGCACCGGCGAGCGGCGGCTGCTGGAGATCCTGGAGAAGTTCGGCCGCCCCACCGTGGACGCCGCCGTCCAGCGCATGATCGAGGACGGCGAGGCCCGCACCCGCGCCGCCCTCGCCGCCCTGCCGCAGGGCACCTGGACGGCCGAGGACTGGCTCGACGACGACGGCATCAGCGAGGACCCGGTCAAGATGCGGGTCACCGTCACGGTCGCGGACGGGCGCTTCACCGTCGACTTCGACGGCTCCGCCCCCGCCACCCCCGGCCCGATCAACATGCCGTTCGGCGCCACCATCGCGATCTGCAAGGTCGTCCTCAAGGCGCTGACCTCGCCCGACGAGCCCTCCAACCACGGCACCACGGTGCCGCTGGAGGTCCGCGCCGAGCCGGGGACGCTCTTCCACGCCGTCTACCCGCAGCCCACGTTCACGCTGTGGACCGGCATCGTGGCGGTCGAGCTCATCCTCAAGGCGCTGGCGCAGGGGATGCCGGACCGGGTGCCCGCCTCGTCCGGCGGCGACGTGCCCGGCTTCATGATGGTCGGCACCCACCCCGACACCGGCCAGCTCTTCGCCGTCAGCAACAACGACCTGGTCGGCTGGGGCGCCACCCCGGACCACGACGGCATGAACGCGGCCACCCACATCTCCGGCAGCGCCGGGCGCACCACCCCGATCGAGGTCCTGGAGGCGCGGACCGGGATGTTCTTCGAACGCCTGGAGATGCGTACGGACTCCGGCGGCGCGGGCCGTCACCGCGGCGGCGTCGGGTTGCGGCGGGACATCCGGTTCACCACGCCGGGCGAGTTCCTGTCCGTGATCAAGAAGACCCGGTCGCGGCCGTGGGCGCTGGCGGGCGGGCAGGAGCCCGACCCCAACCAGGTGATCGTGTTCCCCGGCACCGACCGCGAGGCCCGGGTCAGCACCAAGCGGGTGCGGGTGGAGCCGGGGGACCGGGTGACGCTGCTGACGGCGGGCGGAGGCGGGCACGGCGACCCGCGCGACCGCGATCCGGAGGCGGTCCGCCGCGATGTGGCCGAGGGCTACGTCTCGGCCGAGGCCGCCCGCGACGTCTACGGCGTGACCGATGTCTGAGCCTCTCCTCCTGGACGGCGCCACGTCTGAGGTGGTGCGCTGCCACCTGGTCGCCGTCGCCGAGGAGATGCGGGCCACCCTGGAGCGCACCTCGTTCAACCCGGTCATCTACGAGGTGCGCGACTACGGGATCTCCGTGTACGACGCGAACCTGCGGTTGCTGGCCGAGGCGACCGGGCTCAGCCGGTTCCTGGGCGCCAACGACTACTCCATCCGCAAGGGCGTGGAGTACGTCGGGCGGGAGAACCTGCACCCCGGGGATGTCGTGCTGCTGAACTATCCGTACTGGAACGCGGCCCACTCCTACGACGCGACCCTGTTCGCCCCGGTGTACGGGGACGCGGAGCTGCTGGGCTTCGTGTGCGTGCGGGCGCACTGGATGGACCTGGGGGCGAAGGATCCTGGCTATGTCCTGGATTCCACGGACATGCACCAGGAAGGGTTGATTTTTCCGGGTACGAAGGTGTTCTCCCGGGGTGAGCCGGTGCGGGAGATCCATGAGCTGATCCGGTTCAACTCGCGGATGCCGGACCTGGTGATCGGTGACCTGCACGCCCAGGTCGCCGCGCTGCGCACCGGCGAGCGCCGCCTGGCCGCCCTGCACGCCCGCTACGGCACCCCCGTGGTCACCGCCGCCGCGGACCGGGCCGTCGAGGCCGCCGCCCGGTCGGCCGCGGACGCCGTCGCCGCCCTGCCGCAGGGCACCTGGACGGCCGAGGACTGGCTGGACGACGACGGCATCACCGACGACCCGGTCAGGATGCGGGTCACCGTCACAGTCGCGGACGGGCGCTTCACCGTCGACTTCGCCGGTTCGGCCGGGATGACCCGGGGGCCGGTGAACCTCCCGCTCGGTGCCACCATCGCCACCTGCCGGGTCGCGTTCAAGGCCGTCACCACCCCGTTCGAGGAGACCAACGCGGGCCACTTCGCCCCGCTGGAGGTCCGGGCCGAACCCGGCACGATCTTCCACGCCACCTACCCGGCGGCCACGTTCACCCAGTGGACGGGCACGGTCGCGCTGGAGCTGATCTACAAGGCGCTGGCGCAGGGCATGCCGGACCGGCTGCCCGCCTCGTCCGGCGGCGACGTGCCCGGCTTCATGATGGTCGGCACCCACCCCGACACCGGGCAGTTCTTCGCCGTCAGCAACAACGACGCCGTGGGCTGGGGCGCCACCCCGGACCACGACGGCATCGGCCCGGCCAACCACCCGGCCCAGACCCAGGCCAGGAACACCCCCGTCGAGGTCCTGGAGGCGCGGACCGGGATGTTCTTCGAACGCCTGGAGATGCGTACGGACTCCGGCGGCGCGGGCCGTCACCGCGGCGGCGTCGGGTTGCGGCGGGACATCCGGTTCACCACGCCGGGCGAGTTCCTGTCCGTGATCAAGAAGACCCGGTCGCGGCCGTGGGCGCTGGCGGGCGGGCAGGAGCCCGACCCGAACCAGGTGATCGTCTTCCCCGGCACCGACCGCGAGGCCCGGGTCAGCACCAAGCGGGTGCGGGTGGAGCCGGGGGACCGGGTGACGCTGCTGACGGCGGGCGGCGGCGGGCACGGCGACCCGCGCGACCGCGACCCGGAGGCGGTCCGCCGGGACGTGGCCGAGGGCTACGTCTCGGCCGAGGCCGCCCGCGACGTCTACGGCTCGGCGGCGCCACCGCGCCCCACGCTGAAGGAGATTCGATGAACAACCCCAACGCGACGGGTCCGCACGCCGAACACCCGCCCGCAGGACCGGGCGGCCAGGCGGGGCAGGCGGTCGTGATCACCGGCTGCACCGTGGCCGACGGCCGGGCCGCCGAAGGGGCGAGCCCCGTCGAGGACGCCGGCATTCTCGTCCAGGGCGACCGCATCGCCCGCGTCGGCGCCCGGCGGGAGATCCTCGCCGCCGCCGCGGACCTGCCGGACGTGACCCTGGTCGACCTCGGCGGCGCCTACGTCACCCCCGGCCTGGTCAACATGCACACCCACCTGTCCCTGTCCCTGCCCGGCAGCGCCGGTGACCGGATCATGGACATGAACCCGTACGAGCTCGCCCTCTACATGGCCGACGGCGCGCGCCGCACGCTGGAGTGCGGCGTGACCACCGTGCGGTGCGTGGCAGAGAAGGACCACGCGGACTTCGCGCTGCGGCGCGCCATCGAGGCGGGCCGGGTGCCGGGGCCGCGGATCTTCACCGCCGGGCGCGCCCTGGCCTGCACCGGCGGGCACGGCCACGCGGGCAGCGACACGCTGGAGTGCGACGGAGCCGACGGGTTCCGGCGCGGGGTCCGGGCGCAGCTCAAGGCGGGCGCCGACCTCATCAAGGTGATGATCTCGGGGGGTATCGCGGGGGAGCACGAGGCGATCGACACGCCGCAGCTGTTCGCCGACGAGATGGCGGCGGCCATCGAGACCGCGCACGCCTGGGGCCGCAAGGTCACCGCCCACGCCGGTCCCGCCGCCGTCATCGCCCAGGCCGTCGAGCTGGGCCTGGACTGCGTGGAGCACGGCTACCAGCTCACCCCCGAGGTGGCCGCCCAGATGGCCGCCCGCGGCACCGCGCTGGTGCCCACCCTGCTGGTCACCCGGTGCAAGGAGTTCTTCGACGAGCTGGGCGTGCCCGAGTGGATGCAGCGCCGCTCGCTCGGCGCCGGTCCCGAGCACCTGGAGAGCTTCGCCGCCGCGGTCGAGGCCGGGGTGGAGGTGCTGCTCGGCAGCGACATGCCGCCGTTCTGGCCGTTCGAGGGCACCAACGCGACCGTGCGCGAGCTGGAGCACATGGCCGAGGTGATCGGCCCCGCCCGCGCGCTCTACGCCGCCACCCTCGGCCCGGCCCGCTGGCTGCGCGCCGAGAACGAGCTCGGCACCGTGGAGCCCGGCCGGTACGCCGACCTGATCGCGATGGACGAGGACCCCCTCGCCGGCGCCTCGGCGTTCCGGGGGGTCCGCTGGGTCATGAAGGGCGGGCGCGTCGTCCGTACAGAAGAGGAGGCCTCGTGAGCCGGTCCGAAGCAGCGGCGGCCATCGCCGCCGCCATCGACGACATGTACGCGGCGTTCCTCGCCGGCGACCGCGCCCGCTTCGACGGGCACCTGCACCCCGACGTGACCACGTGGGAGACCCACCTGCCCGGCCCGCTGCGCACCCGCGCCGAGCTGGACGCCTACCGCGACGCCCGGGACGCCGCCGGCCACCGCCCCGTCCTGGACACGCTGACCGCCCGCGACAAGCGGATCGACGTCTGGGGAGAGGTGGGCGTCGCCCGGTACGTCCTGGTGGCCGAGCCGCGCAACGGGCCCGTCCAGCACTCCCGGGTCACCGACGTGCTCCGGCACACGGACGGCCGCTGGCTGATCGCCCACCACCACGCCGAACTGCTGAGTGAGGGAGCATGACCGCGAGCGACCACGACATGGAGATCTACGACCTGCGGGTCACCGTCGACTCGATCGAGGGCCGCTCGGTCTGCGGCATGGCCGTCGGCGACTACTTCGAGCTGGAGAACAGCGCCCACCTGAAGATCCCCGACGGGAAGCACTTCTGCGTCTGGGCGCTGGCCTCCGTCCTGCCCTTCCTGGCGGCCAAGCAGCGCGACCTCGGCCCCGGCGACTGGCTGGAACGTGACACGCTGTTCTGCTGCCCGGACCCCGAGGAGCGGCTGACGATGCGGGTGGAGCGCGTCCGGCGCCGCCCGATGAACTCCGCGGAGCTGACATGAGACGCGACTTCGAGATCGGCATCGGCCTGCAGAGCGACAAGCGGGCGGGCGACTACGCCCGGCTGGCCCGCATCGCCGAGGAGCACGGCATCGACGTGGTGTCGGTGTTCGGCGACCTCATGTACCAGCCGCCGATCTTCCCGCTGCTGGAGATGGCCGCCGCGACCTCCCGGGTACGGCTCGGGCCGGCCTGTCTCAACCCCTACTCCCTGGCCCCCTACGAGATCGCGGGCCAGCTCGCCTCGCTCGACCTGGCCTCCGGCGGTCGGGCCTACCTGGGACTGGCCCGCGGCACCTGGCTGGGCGAGGTCGGGCTGGAGCAGCCGCGCCCGCTGACGACGCTGGCCGAGTGCGCCGAGGTCGTCTACCGGCTGCTCGGCGGCTCCACCTCGGGCTTCCAGGGCGAGGTGTTCAGCCTGGCGCCCGGCACCGCGCTGCGCTACCCCGTCCAGCGTCCCCGGCCGCCGCTGCTCATCGGCGCCTGGGGCGAGCGCGGCGCGGCGCTCGCCGGACGGATCGCCGACGAGATCAAGGTCGGCGGCAGCGCCAACCCGGCGATGGTGCCGGTGATCCGGGAACGGCTCCGCGTGGGGGCCGAGCAGGCCGGACGGTCCGTCGACGACATCGGGATCGTGCTCGGCGCGGTCACCGTCGTGGACCCCGACGGCGCCGCCGCCCGCGCCCGGGCCCGCCGCGAGGTCGCCATGTATCTCGCCGTGGTGGCCGAGCTGGACCCGACCGCGAACGTACCGGCCGACCTGCTGGCCCGGGTCAGGACCGAGACCGCGGCCGGCCGCCACGACGAGGCGGCCCGGCTCATCCCGGACGACCTGCTCGACCTGTTCGCCTTCTCCGGCACGCCCGAGCAGGTGGCCGAGCAGGCACGGCGGCTGATCGACGCGGGCGTGCGCCGGGTCGAGTTCGGCACCCCGCACGGGCTCACCGACGAACGGGGGGTGACGCTGATCGGGCGGGAGATCGTGCCGATGCTCAGGACAGCTCGCTGACCGGGCGCCACGGCACCGGGCTGGACAGCACCATCGTGCTCGACGGCCGCCCGTACTGGGCCAGCCGGTCGATCAGCCGCTCGAAGTCCGCCATCGACTCCAGCGCGACCACCAGCAGGCAGCACGTGTCACCCGTCACCCGGTACACCTGCACGATCTCCGGCTGCTCCAGCACCTCCTCCTGGCGCAGCACGCAGCGCGCCCCGTAACAGGACATCCGGATCAGCGCCCGCACCGTGCGCCCGGCCCGTGCCAGGTCCACGTGGGCGTGGTAGCCCGAGATCACGCCGGTCTCCTCCAGCCTGCGCACCCGCTCGGCCACCGCCGGGGCCGACAGGTGCACCCGCCGCGACAGCTCGCTGAAGGAGAGCCTGGCGTCGGCCTGCAGCTCGTTGAGGATCGCCCAGTCCATCGCGTCCACGGCACCCACCCGTTCACTCTCGGCAGCACTGAAGGCGAAAAGCCGATCCGCCTCGCGAACGGAAAGCCATCTCGCCGAAACACCTTCAAATCACCATTTCATCACCCTGCCGTCCGGGTGAACATGGAGGTGAACGAGGAGGACGTGATGGTGACCCCCAAGCTGCGCTTCGCGCAGGCCACCCCGTACGACGAGTACGTCGGCACCGCGACCCTGCGGGCGCTCCCCGGTCCCCGCACCGACGCGCCCGAGGAGCCCGCCTTCCTGGTGACCACGCAGGTCATGGAGCTGTACTTCGGCCTCGTCCGTACCGAGCTGCGGCTCGCCGCCCGCCTGCTCGGCACGTCCGAGGTACCCGCCGCGACCGCCGCGATCGCCCGCGCGGCGGCCTACCTCGACGTGGTGAACGCCGCCTGGCGCCCGCTGAACCGCCTCACGCCGCGCCAGTTCAACGTCTTCCGCCCCGCGCTCGGCGAAGGCTCCGGATTCCAGTCGGCGCTCTACCGGGAGGTCGAGTTCCTGCTCGGCGACAAGACCCCGTCGCTGGCGCAGGTGCAGCGCGGCAACCCCGAAGCCCACCGCGAGCTGCTGGCGGCGCTGCGGGCGCCCAGCCTGTACGACGTCGTCCTGTCCGTCCTGGCCCGGCGCGGATACGACATCCCCGCCACCACGCTCGCCCGCGACCCGGCCCAGCCGTACCGGCCCGACCCTCAGGTCGAGAAGGCCTGGGCCCGCGTCTACACCGAGCACGGCCCCGGCGACGACCTGTGGGAGCTCGCCGAGGCGCTGACCGACCTCTCCGAAGGCTTCACCCGCTGGCGCACCCTCCACCTCACGATGGTCCGCCGCGCGATGGGCGCCAAGACCGGCACCGGCGGGTCGAGCGGCGCGAGCTGGCTGGAACGCACCCTGCGGCGCGAGATCTTCCCCGAGCTCTGGTCGGCCCGCACCCTCGTCTAGAACAGCCGGGGCGTGACCACCGACACCACCGTCGTCACCTCGTCGGTGTCGTTGTACATCGCGTGCGGCACCGTCGAACGCAGATGGACGCTGTCGCCGGGGTAGAGCCGGTGCTCCACCCCGTCGACCTCGAACAGCAGCTCCCCGCTCAGCACGTACGCGAACTCCTCGCCCGCGTGCCCGTACGCCGGCTCCCGCCGCCCGCCCGGCGCGATGTGCACCAGCAGCGGCTCCAGCACCAGGCTGGGGCCGCGCGAGGAGAGCATCCGGTACGTCTGCGCCCCCGACACGTACTCCGTGGCCGCCGTCTGCGCCCGGGTCAGCGTGAAATGCCCCGGCAGCCGCTGGGCGTCCCGCTCCGGCTCGGGCGCGTCCTCGAAGAACTCGGCGACACCCCGCTCCAGCGCCGCCGCCACACTGTTGAGCGCCACCAGCCCGATGGTCGAGATGCCCCGCTCCACCTGGGACAGAAAGCCGATCGACAGCCCGGAACGGGCCGACAGGCCGCGCAGCGTCATCCCGCGCTCCTTGCGGAACTGACGCATCCGCGCGCCCACGAGCTCCTGACGGGGCTCGCCCGGGGACCTGCCTGCCGACGACGCCACCGATGACCTCCGGGATGCCTGGGCTGGACGTTTCAGCAGCATGAACATATTTCACTGAAGGTCCCGTGGCCAACCGTTTACCCCGGCTGCCCGGCCTTGATCGCCAGGTGTACGGTCCGGCAGGATGATCCGGAGAGCGATCTCCCCACGCGACCGAGAGGTGACTTGATGGACAACATGGGGGCGTGGGTGTTAGCGGTCAGCTACATCCCGGCCGCACTCGGAATCTACATGCTGGCGACCAACCGGCTTCCCCGTCTGATCGTCGGGAAGCGCTGGGTGCGCAAGCCCCGCCATTACGGAGTGGGGCAACTGCTGATGAGTCTTTTCGGCGTCCTTCTGGGGGTGATGATGCTGCAGTGGTCGCCCGCGTTCTCTCGCACGCTGTTCCTCCTGGCGCTGGGATGCGCCGTGGCCGGCGCGGCATTCTCGTTCTCGGCGCTGCTGCCGCGCGCCGGTTCTAGTGCAGGTCCGCGAGGATCCGGCGCTGGTACGACGTGAGCGGCGGGCGGATCGCGGCCCGGGCCACCTGGTCCGCGCGTTCCCGGTCCCCCATCCGGTGCAGGGCCCGCGCGCAGAGATAGGCCACCAGCCCCTGGTCGCGCCCCGCCGTCAGAGCCTCGTCCAGCTCCGCGACCGCCTCCGGCACCCGGTCGAGCTCGGCCAGCGCCAGGGCCCGGGCCGCGAGCGTGGCCGGTTCCTCCGGGTCGCGCACCCGGTCGAGATCGCGCAGCGCGTGTGCGGGCCTCCCCAGGTCGGCCAGGATCTCGCCGCGGGCCTGCAGCGCGAGAGGCGTGCCCCCGTCCACCGAGAGCACGCTGTGCAGAATGGGCAGCGCGGCCTGCGGGCTGCCCGCGTGCCACACGGTCACGGCCAGCTCGACCTGCACGTTCAGGTCCTCCGGCACCCGCTGCACGGCCGAGCGCAGCTCGTCGACCGCCTCGCCGGTCCGGCCCTGGTGCAGGATCACCCGGCCGGCGGCGGCCAGCGACCGGGCCACCGCCGCGGTGTCACGCAGCCGCTCGTACACCTGGCTGGCCCGCTTGTAGCAGGCCTCGGCCGCCGGCCAGTCGCCCCGCTCGTAGGCGCGGTTGCCGAGGAAGGACTCGATCTCGGCGAGCGTGCGCAGATCGTCCTCGCCGCACAGGCGCCTGGCCCGCTGGGCGTGCTCCTCGGCCAGCGCCAGGTCGCCGTCGGCGAGCACCTGCTCCGCCACGCGCAGGAAATCCGGGGCGCTGCGGGGCACCTGCCCAGTGCCCGGCCTGGCCCGCGCGGTGCCCACGTGACCGCGCAGCACCGGCTGCAGCAGCCGGTCGTGCTGCAGCTCGCACCAGCGTGAGCCCGCGCGCACCTCGATCTTGAGGATGTGCCGGTCGACCAGGGCCTTCACCACGCTGTTCGGCATCCCGGCGGTCTGGGTCTCACCCTCGTACGCGGTGCCCCGGGTGTCGAGGTCGGTGACGAACGTATCCCTTAACCACTCGCTGAGCTGCTCGGGAGCCAGGTCGTGCTCCAGCGCGATCTCCTCCAGCGCGCGGCTGAGGAAGTCGCTCAGCGAGCGGTCGACGTCCGCGTGCCGCTCGACGTACTCGGGGGTGATGACCGTGACGTCCGGCGGGCACGACTTCCACAGCGAGGAGCAGACGATCTGGAGCTGGACCGGTTCCACGGAGTCGACCACGTACGAGGTCGGCCCGCTCGCGCCCTGGAGCCGGACCGTGCGCAACTCCCTCACCAAGGTCTCGGCCGCCTGCGGCGCGTACGAGCGGCCGGTGCCGGCGAGCGGCTCCCTGACCGCCGCCAGCGCCTCGTCCTCGCGGAGCGGCGTCAGCCTCACCGCCGAGGGCGGCCCGCCGCCGCTCAGCCGCTCCTCGTGCTCCAGGAGCCGGGCGAGGTAGTCCTCCCGGATGGACAGCAGCAGCCGCAGGTCCTCGTTGTCGTCCAGGGCCTCGGCGAGCTGCGCGATGAAAGGGTCGCGGAAGGCCTGCCGGTGGGGGAAGTCGAAGAACAGCTCCTCCGCCTGGTCGATGGCGATGAGAACCGGGACGGGGTCGCCGTACGGGTCGAGGCGGGGACCCCGGCGCCGGAGGAACTGGTTGACGGTCAGGCCCGACAGCCGGGTGAGCGCTTCGCCGGGAGCCCAGGACGACAGGAGCGCCGAGGTGAAGGGATTGCGCTCCGGCATGGCCGCCAGCGGGAACGCCGAGCCGTGTGACAGCCGGCCGATCGGGAGCACGTCCACGCGCTGCGCCGCCAGCATCGGCAGCACCCCCGCCTCCAGCACCGACGTCTTGCCCACACCCGAGGGGCCGTACAGCGTGGTGAGGCGGTGCGCCTGCCACTTCACCGCCAGCTCGTAGGCCCGCCCGCTGCGGCCGAAGAAACGCGCGTGGTCCTCCCTGGAGTACGAACGCAGTCCGACATAGGGCTCAGTCTGGGAAGCGGTCACGTCGTGGTCCCCATCCGCCGCGCCAGCTCCGCACAGAACTGGCGAGGAGTGCCCCAGTAGACGGAGACCTCCCAGCCGTCGAAATACCGGTCGAGATATTCTCTGGCGCGGGCCTCCGCGCCGGGTTTCACGTCCTCATGCGAGGGGGCGAGCTGAACGCTGACATGACGTCGTCGCCGAATGGCCGGATAGCGCCGGATCAGCCCATGGAACAGCACGCGGAACGTCCATTCGTTCAGGGTGTATCCGAGGAAGAGCAGAGGTCTGTTCGCCAGAGCGTCGAGAATGACGGGCGGGATGACGTGACGGTTGTGGAGTGTCCGCGCCGTCGTCAGCTGCACGAGATATTCGATGTGGTCGTCCTCGGTCAGGACGATCGACGACGGGACGCGGGTGCTGCCGTGCAGATGGTAGACCACCGGCCGGCTGGCGTCCGGGCGCGCTCCCACGCCTTCCTCGAACAGTTCGCGATCGTAAGGCACTCCCTCGTGCCAGGGGCAGATCGCCTCGCTCGGTTCCTTGCCGTGGCCTTTCAGCGCCCGTAAGAGAAAGTCGTCGTAATTGGTGGTCAGGAAGACCGGGATGGGAAACTGGGTGATGAATGAGTGTATTTCGCCGGGGGCGGTGAAATCGGGTGGTCCCATCGCGGTGAGTTCCCGGCCGATCGTCCGCTTGAGCGCGACCGAGTCGCCGACGACGCTGCGCGCGTACTGCATGACGCTGGGCAGATCCCCGTCGTCGGTGAACGGGTAGTCGAAGCGGGTGGCCCACCGGCGGCTCAGCTCGCCGCTGGGCACGAGGCTGCCTTCGCCCGCTCCCGCACCGATGAACGGCGTGCAGTCACCGGTGCGGATCTGGTCGATCAACCGGGCCCAGTCCTTGTCCTTCATAGGGCGCCCTTCTCCTGCACGGCGGCGGTGTGGAGCGAGGTGCGACCCTATTCTCAGCTATCCGGGGCGAGTCCGTCGATGCTCTGGCTGAAGCCGGCGATGGGCCCCATGGCTTCCTCGCTCGCCCGCAGCAACGCGCGCAGGGCGTGGTTCAACGCTGATTCGTTCAGCCCGTGGAGGTCGCTGAGCGTCAGATCGCCCACATCGACGAGACCGCTTTCGTCCCGTTCGTCACTCATTCGGACCCCTTACTAGCTTTGTCCAAATTACCGGCGGATGTCGCTCCTGACCCTATGGCAAGGACCGGTCGGGGCTCGAATCCGGACCTAGCTTAGTGCTCCATCGACTCAACCCTTTATGTACCGTCCCAAAGGTGAAGTAAATCGTTATTACCCCCTGAGGGGTGTCGGTGGGGCCTGGCATGATGAGTGCCCATGACGTTATGTTTCCCGTGCCCCCAAACCATTAAGATGTTATTGCTGGATATCGGGCCACGGAAGGCGATGACGTGACGGAGTCGCGGCAAAGGCCGGTCAGAACTGCGCGCACACCAGAGGTCTGGGGCAGGGTCCCGTCCCGCAACGTCAACTTCACCGGTCGCTCGGCCCTGCTCGAACGGTTGCACGAAGGCCTGTCCCGCAAGGTGACGGCGGTGGTCCCGCACGCCCTGCACGGCATGGGAGGCGTGGGCAAGACCCTGCTCGCGGTGGAGTACGCCCACCGGTACAAGTCCGAGTACGACGTCGTCTGGTGGATCCCCGCCGACCAGCCCATCCTGGTCAAGTCGTCGCTGGCGGGCCTGGCGCCGCATCTCGGCCTGCAGGCCGCGACCCGGGGAGGGGCGGAGGACGCCGCCGACGCCGTCCTCGACGCCCTGCGGCGGGGCGAGCCCTACGACCGATGGCTACTGATCTTCGACAACGCCGATCAGCCGGAAGAGATCAAGTCCCTGGTCCCTCAGGGGCCGGGCCAGGTGATCATCACCTCGCGCAACCACCGCTGGCAGGGCATCGTCAGCACCGTCGCGGTCGACGTCTTCAGCCGTGAGGAGAGCATCGCCTTCTTGTCGACGCGCGCGTCGCTGTCGGAGCGCGACGCCGACCGGCTGGCCGAAGAGCTCGGCGACCTCCCGCTCGCGCTGGAGCAGGCCGGAGCCCTGCACCGCGAGACCGGCATCTCCGTCGACGACTACCTCGAGGCGCTCAAGGAGCAGACCAGCACGCTGCTCGGGGAGAACAAGCCGTCCGAGTATCCGATGTCCATGACCGCCGCCTGGGCGCTCTCCGTCACCCAGCTGCGCAGCAAGCTCCCCGAGGCCGTGGACGTGCTGCGCTGCTGCGCCTTCTTCGGCCCGGAGCCGATTCCGCGCGACGTCTTCCGCCTGGCCGGCCACGAGGTCACCGACCCCGAACTGGGCGAGATCCTGGGCGACACCATCCGGCTCACCCGGGCGATCAGGGAGCTGGGCCGGTTCGCGCTGGCCACCATCGACTCCCAGGCGCGCACGATCCAGGTCCACCGGCTGGTCCAGGCGCTGCTCCGCGACGAGCTGGAGGAGGACGAACGGGCCCGCTACCGGCACGAGGTGCACCTGCTCCTGGCGGGCGCGGCGCCGAAGTCGCCCGACGACAGGGCGAGCTGGTCACGTTACGACGAGCTGATCGCTCACATCCTGCCCTCGGACCTGGCCGACTGCTCGGAGCCGGCGGTGCGGAGCACGGTGCGCGACATCGTGTACTACCTGTACCGATCAGGCAACTACGAGTCGGCGCGCTCGTTCGCCGACCGGTTCGTGACGCGGTGGAGCGAGGTGTCGGGGCCCGACCACCCGGACGTGCTGATCGTCCGCCGTCACCTCGGCGGCATCATCCGCGAGCTGGGCGAGTACCAGGCCGCGTACGAGCTCGACAGCGCCACCCTGGCCAAGATGACCGACGTCCTCGGTGCCGAAGACCGCGAGACGCTCGTGCTCAGCAGCGGTTTCGCCGCGGACCTGCGGGCGGTCGGCGACTGGTCGGCGGCCAGGCAGCTGGACGAGAGGCTGCGCGACCAGCACGCGCGGGTGTTCGGGGAGGAGGCCGTGCCGACCCTGCGGGTCATGAACAACCTCGCCATCGACTACTGCCTGAGCAGCGAGTACGTGAAGGCGCGCAACCTGTACGAGTTCGTGCACCGCAAGCAGAGCCAGAGCCGGACGCCGGTCGGCGAGGCCGACGTGCTGAACGCCTGGAGCGGTCTGGCGCGGGCGGTGCGGCTCGACGGCGACGCGCTGGAGGCCGTCGCGCTCGGCGAGGACGCCCTGGCGTTCGGGGTCAACGAGCTCGACGCGGAGCACCTGTGGACCCTGCGCACCGCCCGCGACCTGTCCATCGCCCGGCGGAGGGCCGGCGACCTCGACGCCTCCCTCGAACTGGCCATGGACGTGCACACCCGTTTGCAACGCATCATGGGCGACCACCATCCCGACACGGTCGCCGCCGCCAGCAACCTGTCCAACGCGCTGCGCTCGGCGGGCGACCTCGACGACGCCCACGACATCGCGGTGCAGGCGCTGACCCGCTACCAGGCGCTCTACGGCGAGGACCACCCGTACGTCCACGGCTGCGCCACCAACCTGGCCATCCTGCAGCGGCTGCGCGGCGACGCCGAGGCCGCCAGGAACACCGACGAGGCGGCCCTGGCCGGGCTCGACAACCTGCTGGGCCGCGATCATCACTACTCCCTGGCCTGCGCGGTGAACCTCGCCAGTGACCTGGCCGCGCTGGGCCGCGTCGAGGAGGCCAGGGAACTCGGCCGCGACACCCTGGAGAGACTGCGCCGGCTGTTCAAGAGCAGCTATCCGCTGCTGCTCGCCTGCATGACCAACCACGCGCTCGACGTCGCCGCCTCGGGATTCACCACGGAGGCGGAGGAGCTGATGGAGGAGGCCCGGCGGGGCTACGCCGGCAGCATGACGGTCGATCATCCCGACGCCCGCCTGGCCCTGGTGGAGCGGGTGAGGATGAACTGCGACTTCGACCCGCCGCCCATCTGAGGAGGCTCGTTGCTCAGTGCCTTGGCGAAATCACGGTACACGCGGGGGCGGTCCGCCAGGCGCGCGTCTCGTAACGCGAGCCGGAGACCGAGGAAAAGCACGAGGCAACGCAGGGCGCCGAGCACAAGGGAAACGGCGGAGAGCGCGAGGACGGCTTCATGCCACATTTCTTCTCCTGATGTCGTGGATGAAGCCAGAAGACCGGAGCGCCGTGCTGTCCCACAACGACCTGGGCCGATGCCATACGGGTCAAGACATATCGGCACGTTCACCAGGTGATTCTCTTGAGAAAAGCGGACGATTCCGAACGGGTACGGACACTCTCGGACCCGGTGAAGGGGGAGACGGCGCCGGTGCATTCTGAGGGGGAAGAATCACTCAAAGCGTTCATAGCCGCGCTGGCGGACGTGCGGGCGCGAGCCGGCGGGCCCTCCTACCGGGAGCTGCAGCGGCTCAACCCGGAGCGGCTGCGGACCAGCACGGTGCACGGCATGCTGGAGGGCGAGCGCCGCCGCCCGCCGTCCTGGCCGCTGGTCGACGCCTACCTGCGCGCGTGCCTGGCGTACGGACAGGAGCACGCGGTGCGGCTGACGGACGACGAGGAGGCGTTCATCGGCGAGTGGCTGATCCGCCACCGGAACGTGTCGGCGGCCATGAACCGCGCGCCCGAGCCCCAGGACGAGGGGGAGGACCTCCGCCCGCGGATCCTGGGCGGCGGCGCACCGCCGGTCAGGGGCCATTTCTCCGGCCGCCGCGAGCTGATGAGGGAACTCGACGCCAAGATGGCCGACCAGACGGACTGGCCGGTCTGCCTCCTGGGCCCCGGCGGCCACGGCAAGACCCAGCTCGCCTCGGAGTACATCCACCGCCGCGCGTCCAGGTACACGACCGTCTGGTGGATCAGGGCCGAGCAGCCGAGCCTCGTCAGGAACGACCTGGCCGCCCTCGGCCGGCGCCTGGACCTCGGCCTGAGCGAGGCGGAACTGGTCACGGGAACGCTCGACCTGCTGCGGGAGGACCCGGCCTCGTGGCCGTGGCTGCTCGTTTTCGACAACGCCGAGCACCCCTCGACACTCGCGGCGTTCCTGCCGCGCGGCGGAGGCGGGCACGTGCTCATCACCAGCCGGGACCCCACCTGGGACGAGGTGGCCGACACCGTCGGAGTCGGAGTGTTCCAGCGGGAGGACAGCGTCGAACTGCTCACCAGGCGCGTGCCGGGGATCTCCCCCGAGGAGGCCGCCCAGGTGGCGGAGGAACTCGGCGACCTGCCGCTCGCCATCGTGCAGGCGGGCACCTACATCAAGGGCTCCGGCCTGGCGCCGCGCGCCTACCTCTCGCTGCTGCGGTCCCAGCCGGTGCGGATGCTGGAGAAGCACCCGCCCGTCGACTACGGCCGCGGTGCGGCGTCGGCGTGGAGCCTGGGCTTCGAGACGCTGCGCCGGAGTCACCCGGACGCTCTGCACCTGCTGCAGCGCTGCGCCTTCCTCCGGCCCGAGTCGATCACCCGTGACCTGCTGCTCCAGAACGCCCTGCCGCTGCCGGGAGAACCGGCCGGCGTGTTCCGGGACCCGGTGCTCGCCGACAACGCGATCAGGACGCTGACCCGGTACGGGTTCATCCGCCTGGCCGGCCGCGGAACCGTCCAGCTCCACCGGCTGCTGCAGTCCACGGTCAAGGAGCTGCTGCCCGAGGACGAACGCGAGCGCGTCCGGCATGACGTCCACCGCATGCTCGCCGGGGCCGACTGCGGCGACCCCGAGGACCGGTCGACCCATCCACGTTTCGCCGAGCTCGCCGGCCATGCCGAGGCCTCGGACCTGGCCGGCTGCACCGACGACGACGTCCGCGTCTTCGCGGGCCGGCTCGTCCGCTACTTCCGGCAGATCGGCGACCACGAGAGCGCCGAGCGGTACGCGGGCGTCGCGCTCACCTCCCCGCCCGCCGGGACAGGTCAGGCCGCCCCGCGGCGGGCGAGCGACCCCGCCCCCGCCAGGCCCGCGCGGCGGGACTCCGCCCTGGCGAGGGAGATGGACGACGACGACTGGACGCGGCTGATCTACCAGATCGCCACCGGCGACTGCACGCCCGTCGTCGGCGCGGAGGTCTCCCGCCGGACGGCCGCGCGGATGCGCGCGCTGAGCTGGGAATGGGCGGGCAGGCTGCGCTATCCGTACGCCGACGCCTGGAACCTGGAGTCGGTGCTCGACTTCGCGATGACGCTGCCGGACCGGACGGACCTGGCCGAGGAGGTGCTGGCCGACCTGCGGGACGAGGCGGAACGGCCGGACGAGGAGGACGACCCCTACGCCTTCCTGGCGAAGATCCCGGCCACCTCCTACCTGACGACCTGCTTCCACGACCGGCTGACCCGGGCGCTGCTCCAGGCCGGCCGGGAACCCCTCATCCGGGTGCCGCCGTGGCGGCCGGAGCCCCTCGCCGACGACCCCGTCGTGGCGCCCACCCCCGAACGGCCCCTGGTCTGCCACCTGGCGGGGACCTACGAGCTGCCCGACACCCTGGTGCTGACGAAGGGCGACCGGCTCAGATGCATGCGGGCCGAGTACGGCAAGTGGTCGGCCGACATCGTCGGCGCACTGGTCACCTACCCGTTCCTGATCCTGGGCTACAACCCCCGTTCGGCGTCGTACGAGCTGCTGATGTCCCTCCTGTCGGGCATCACCGCCCCCAGGAGGAACATCGTCGCCCTGCACGACCCCGACTCGGGCGGCATGGAGGAGACGGCCAAGGAGTACAACCTCGCCCGGATCTCCCGGCAGAACATGCGGGCGAGCGTCTACTGGGGAGACGCCCGCGAGTTCATCAGGGAACTGTCACTCCGCCTGGAGACGGCGGCGTGACGCCGTTGCGGCTCCGCCACTGCTCGCGATGGGCGGCGGCGTCGCGACGGGCCTTCTCGACCGCCTCGGGTGACACCTTCTCGTCGCGCCAGGCCGCCAGCGTGGCGGCCATCCGCGAGACGAAGCGCTCGCCGGGCGCGGTCAGCCTGCCGCTCCCGGCGATCACCCGGGTCGCCTCCTCGGCCGACTCGCGCCAGCGGAAGAACTCCGCCTCCGCGGCCACGGCCGCCTCGCCCCGCTCCAGCCGGCGCTGTCTGCGCCAGAAGCCGCTCACGCCCACGTAGGCGTAGGCGCCCTGGAACAGGCCGCCGAGCGGGCGCGGGTCGTCGCGCCAGGGAGCGTAGTAGCGCTCGCCGGGCGTCGGCAGCATCAGCGGGACCACGTCGAGCAGCGCCGACAGCTTCCCGTGCTGGACCTCGTGCGCGAAGGTGAGCGCGAACGTCACGGCGTCCGGCGGCGTCGACATCGCGACGCACCCGAACGCCTCACGAGAGCTGCCGCTGATCTGGTCGCCGGGGACGTCCGTGAGCGGCGTCAGCACGCGGGTGGCGACGGACACCTCCCCGGCGATGGTCCAGTGCTCGGCGACCAGCAGCTCCCACGCGCTCCGCAGGCAGGACTGCCAGATCTCCAGCTGCCCGGCGGACAGCCGTTCCTGGGCCAGCCGCGCCTCGGGCATGCGGTAAGGGTCGAGGTCGTCGACGCAGAGCGTGACCTTCCGGCCGCCCGACTCGGCGCTTAGGTGGCGCAGCGCCTCCCACCCCGGTCCGTCGTGCCGCGGGTCATCCGGGACGCGCACCCGCTCACCCTCGCAGAGCACCTCGGCCGGCCCGCCCGACCGCCGGACCAGCGCCACGTCACCCGAGCACGCGGCGCGGCCGAGCGAGGGCAGCATGACCCAGCCGTCCTCGGCCGGGACCTCGATGGAGAAGTCCATCCCCGAGCGCACCGCGGCGGCGGCCGCCACGGCCGCCAGCCGGGCGGGGGAGTGGCCGCCCTTCGACGTGGCGAGCGCGTGGTAGGTGCGCCAGGCCCAGGCGCCGACGGCCGGATGGCGCAGCACCGCCTCCACCGCGCTCCCGTCGTGCCGCTGGGCCTCCTCCAGCAGCCGGTACGCCCGAGCGGCCGCGTCGGCCTCCGCGTGCCCGCTCGCCCGCGCGGCGCTGTACACCCCGTACACGAGCAGGACGTGTTTGCTCCACTGCGCCCGCGCCAGGAACCCGGCTGCCTCGGCACCGCCGCCGCCCGAGCCCAGAGCCTCGAAGAGCCTCTCCGGTACGACATGGCGCTTGAGCATCATCGGCGACCTTCCAGAAGGGCGGCGACGTCGCGCTCGACCACGCCGCGGATGTGGGTGATGAGACGGAACAAGTCGTGACAGTAGACCGACGGGTTCCCGAAACCGCTGCCGGGACGGTAGCGGTGGGCGTAGAGCCCGCCGCCGCACACCCGGACGATGGGACAGGACTGGCACTCGCCGGCCAGGGCGTCGCGGCCGAGCTGGCGGGCCATGACGGCGGGATGGCGCAGCACGGCGTCGAAGCTGTCGCGAGAGACGTGGAAGCCGGTCACCGGCGCGCCCGGATAGGCCGACTTCAGCGTGTCGGACTGCTCGATGGTGCCGTCCGTCTCGACCACGACCATCCGCGCCGGGCTCAGCCCGACGGCCTCGCCCGACGACCGGCCGCCCAGCAGGAGCCGCAGGATGTCCGCGAAGAGCCGGACCTCCGTCTCCCGCCGGGGCGCGGCGTACCAGCGGTCGAAGACGGGGATGAGCCAGTCGGCGTACGGGGTCGCGCCGTCGGCAGGGAGCCCGGGCGGCGGCTCCTCCCAGTTGCCGTGCGGCAGCAGGAAGTCGATCCTGGGCGGCCCGGACTCCAGCAGCGCCTCGTACGTACGGATCGGATCGTTGCGCAGGTCGACCGTGCAGAGCAGGCCGCCGTACAGGTGCCGGTAGCGCCCGGTGAGCAGGTCGAGCGCGGCAACGACGTCCGCGTGGCTGCCCCGTCCGTCGCCGCGGCGGCGGTGGCGGTCGTGACCCTCGGCGTCGCCGTCGAGGCTCAGCCCCACGCGCACGCCGAGCTCGTCGAAGAGCCGGAGGAAATCCTCGTCGAGGCGCATGCCGTTGCTCTGCAGGCTGACGTCGAGCCGGATGCCGGGATCAAGCGCCTGCCTGATGGCGCGGACCGTGTGCGCGATGTGGTCGGCGCCGGCGAGAAGCGGTTCGCCGCCGTGCAGGATCACGTGGACGGCGGGGATGCGGTGGGTGTGGGCGTGCTCGGCGATCCGGGCCGCTGTGTCGGCGACGACTGTCTTCGAAATCCGACGCGGCCGCGATTTCCAGCTTTGATCGGACATTTCATAGACATAACAGTAATCACACCGCAGATCACACCTGCTGTGTACTTTTAGGATGAATTGGCACAAAGGCCAAGGTTGCCAGCCTGTCGGAGGATGGGCGGAGACCTCGGGATCGGCCTTCCCCAGCCATGTTGCGTTGGTGCGTGCCACACGAGCGAAACTATCGCTCGAGCGTACGCGCCGCCCGGAATTGACACGAAGATCATAGACGGGTCGCGACGCCCTGCCCGTGACAGCGCTGAGATCTTCATCGGCGGAGATCTCCCGCGGCCTCCGTTCCGGACGGCGCGGAAGAACCGAGCGGAGGAGTGCACAGGCATGAGGCGACGGACGATCGGGCTGGCTCTCGCGCTGACGGCATCCGTCTCGGTCGCCGGCGCGCCCGCCGAGGCCGTCACCCGTCCCGACCGGTCGCGGCGCTGAAGCGGCAGCCCTACGGCTGGTATCCCGACCCTCCTGACTACATGCCGGCAGGCAAGTCCTGGATTCTGAATACCAGGAAAAATGATCTGTCCCTGGAATGCGGGCAGATCAGGCTGAGCGATCCGGCCACCCTCCGGCACGTGCTGTCCACCACGAAGGTCAAGCGGCCCGCCGGCGTCTACGACGGCACGCGCACCACCCTGTATGAGGGCAGCACCACCATCGGCAATCTGTACAAGCTGAATCCGCGCCTGTGGGTGGGCCTTTTCGAGCCCGACTCCCCCTGGAACGTCAAGGTGCGCAGAGTCGTGACCGCCGATATGCGCTTCTCCGGCTGGGGCGACGCGGTCGAGATCGAGCCACCGCCCGCCGAGGAGGTGGCCACGCAGGATGAACTCGTCTTCCCCGACTTCGACTTGAGGCCCGGCAGGCACGGAAAACCGCGCGACGCCCCAGGCAGCGGTAACCGGTCACACGTCGTAGGAGAGCTCGAACTCTCGCCTGCCACTTCGTCAGGAGCCCTCTGCGACAAGTGGCTCCGATGCGGTCGTGTGTCGGCGAAGAAACGCCATTGGAACACAAGACAAGGTAGTGATAACCATCAGCGCAAAGAGGGGCAAGGCGTCGATCCGGATGTTCATCTGCGGATAGAAGGTGGTCATGTACCACTCGTCCAGCGCCGCGAGGAACCAAGCCGCTGCCGGCCAAGCAAGGTGCAGGACCTTCCCACGGGCCTTCGATTCCTGAGGGAGCCGACGCCAAGGCCGCAATCGAAGCGGTGCTCGCCGCTCGAACGGAACTGAGGCAGAACCAGACGAAACCGCGCGACGACCCCAGGCAGGTCATCGCGCGGTAACCGGTCACACGTCGTAGTAGAGCTCGAACTCGTGCGGGTGCGGGCGCAGCCGGATCGGGTCGACCTCGTTCTCACGCTTGTAGGTGACCCATGTCTCGATCAGGTCGGGCGTGAAGACGCCGCCTTCGAGCAGGTAGTCGTGGTCCTCCTCCAGGGCGTTGAGCACGTCGGTGAGGGAGCCGGGCACCTGCGGCACCGAGCGGGCCTCCTCCGGCGGGAGCTCGTACAGGTCCTTGTCGACGGGCTCCGGCGGCTCGATCTTGTTGCGGATGCCGTCGAGGCCGGCCATGAGCATGGCGGAGAAGGCGAAGTACGGGTTGCAGGACGGGTCCGGCACCCGGAACTCGATGCGCTTGGCCTTCGGGTTGGAGCCGGTGATCGGGATCCGGACGCAGGCGGAGCGGTTGCGCTGCGAGTAGACCAGGTTGACCGGCGCCTCGTAGCCCGGCACCAGGCGGTGGTAGGAGTTGACCGTCGGGTTGGTGAAGGCCAGCAGCGACGGGGCGTGCTTGAGCAGGCCGCCGATGTAGTACCGGGCGGTGTCGGACAGGCCCGCGTAGCCGACCTCGTCGTAGAAGAGCGGCGAGCCGTCCTTCCACAGCGACTGGTGGCAGTGCATGCCGGAGCCGTTGTCACCGAAGATCGGCTTGGGCATGAACGTGACGGTGTGGCCGTACTCCATGGCCGTGTTCTTGATGATGTACTTGTACAGCATCAGGTTGTCGGCCGTCTTGAGCAGCGTGCCGAACTTGAAGTCGATCTCCGCCTGGCCGGCCGTGCCGACCTCGTGGTGCTGCATCTCGACCTCGATGCCGCACTCGATGAGGTTGCGGACCATCTCCGAGCGCAGGTCGGTGAAGTGGTCCATGGGCGGCACCGGGAAGTAGCCGCCCTTGTAGCGCGGCTTGTAGCCCAGGTTGCCCCCGTCGGTGGCCTTGCCGGTGTTCCAGGCGCCCTCGATGGAGTCGATGTAGTAGTAGCCGGCGTTCGACTTCGTCTCGAAGCGGACGTCGTCGAAGATGTAGAACTCGGCCTCGGGCCCGAAGTAGACCGTGTCGGCGATGCCGCTGCCCTTGAGGTACTCCTCGGCCTTGCGGGCGACGTTGCGCGGGTCGCGGCTGTAGGCCTCGCCCGTCAGCGGGTCGTGGACGAAGAAGTTGATGTTGAGCGTCTTGTGCTGGCGGAACGGGTCGACGACGGCGGACGACGGGTCCGGCAGGAGCAGCATGTCGGACTCGTGGATCGCCTGGAAGCCACGGATCGACGAGCCGTCGAACATGAGACCGTCGGAGAAGACGGCGGCCGAGAAGTTCTCGACGGGAAAGGTGAAGTGGTGCGTCGTCCCCGGCAGGTCCGTGAACCTGACATCGACGAACTGCACCCCTTCGTCCCTGATGAACTTCAGGACGTCGTCGGCGGAGTTGAACACTCTCGAACCTCCCTGGGGACGGGCTGACACCCCAGAAAGTACGGCGCGGCCGTTTCCGCCCGGTGTCTCGACTGTTTCGCGGGTGTTACGCGCCGTTCACGTCCGGCCACGGGCCGGGAGAGAGGGCGTGCAGGATCGGCGCCGTCGGCTCGGGGGCCGGCTCCGGGGAGGGGGAGACGAGACCGGGCCGGAAGACGACGATCAGCAGGGCCGCCAGGACCACCGCCAGCACGGCCGCGACCGCGTACCAGATCCGCCCCACGCGACGGCGCCGCCGCGGGGCGCGCACGCCCTTGCTCGCCGCGGCGCTCAGGCGGCGGCGCTCCTCCTCGCTGAACTGCGCCACCAGCTCGTGGAAGCGCGCGTCCAAGTCGTCCCCGTACGGCATGGCCTCCATCATGCGCCGAAACCCGCGCGGCACGGAAGCCCGGCCGGGTCACGATCCCGACCACCGGCAGTGGCGGATACGGTTGACGCATGAGCAGGAACGAGCCGCGCTGGACGCAGACCTGGCTGGGCGGTCTCCGGTCCGCCGGAGTCGATCTCGGTTACCCGGGGGAGCGCCTGGGGCTGCCCGAGGAGGGCAGCGGATCCATCGCCGGCTGGGGCCGCCGGATCGCCGCCCTGGTCATCGACTGGCTGATCTGCACGTGGGCCATCGCGCAGCTGCTGCTGAGGACCAACCCGGCCGAGCAGCCGTGGGTGCCCGCGCTCGTCTTCGCGGTGCAGTACCTGGTCCTGGTCGGCATCATGGGGCAGACGTTCGGCCACCGGCTGGCCGGCATCCGCGTGGCGGCGATGGACGGCGGCGACCCGCGCTGGCTCCCGGTGCTGGTGCGCACGGTGCTGCTGGTGCTGGCCCTGCCCGCGGTCCTCTTCGACCGCGACAACCGGGGCATGCACGACCGCATCTCCAACACGATGGTCGTCCGCATGTGACACCCGCGTCCGGTTCACGCGTCCCTCACAGTCGAGGAGGCGGGCCGGCTTCACCGGGACCAGCGCCGCAGACCTCGGCTCCTGCGGGATCGTCCGGATGCTCGACGAGAGCCGAAGGCGGCCTTCCACGCCGTGGCCGCTAGGTTCGAGCGCAGCTGAAGATGGCGGTGCCGGGCAGGTGACGGCCGCGCAGCGGGCTCCAGCCGCCCCACACCCGCTCGTGGCCCTCCGGCCACTCGGGCTCCACCAGCCCGGTGAGGACGAGCCCGGACCCGGCGATCAGGCCCACCCAGTCGCCCAGGGTGCGGTGGTGCTCGACGTAGGTGAGCGTGCCGTGCTCGTCGCGCTCCTCGTACGGGGCGCGGTCGAAGTACGAGCGATCGGAGGTCAGCCCCCGAGGCCCGGGATCGTCCGGGAACGCCCACCGGATCGGATGGCTCACCGAGAACACGAACCGGCCGCCCGGCCGCAGCACCCGGCGCACCTCGGCGAAGACCGCCCCCGGATCGGCCACGAACGGCAGCGCCCCGAACGCCGAGCAGGCCACGTCGAAGCTCTCCGCCGCGAACGGCAGCGCCTCGGCGTCGGCCTGCACCACCGGCACCCGCAGCCCGCTCTCCTGGTCGATGCGGCGGGAGTGGAGCAGCTGGCCGCGTGACAGGTCGAAGGCGGCGACCCGCGCCCCCTCGCTGACCAGCCAGCGGGCGCACTGCGCGGCCCCGCAGCCGATCTCCAGCACGTCACGCCCGCGCACCTCGCCGAGCAGCCGGGCGTCGGCCTCGTCGAGCCCCTCCGGGCACCACACGAAGCCGGCGTCGCGCAGGAAGGCGCCGTGCTCCGCCTGGTAGTCGTCGGCGTTGCCGTCCCACCAGCCGCGGTTCGCCCGCGACGACAGCGACGGCACTAGCGCATCTTGGGGCCGCGCGGCATCCGGGCGCCCCTGGGCATCGGGCCCTTGGGCATCGGCAGGTTCTTCGGCAGGGACCGCAGGCGGTCCTTCACCTCGTTGACCGCGGGCTTCTTCAGGTTGCGGGGCAGCTTCATCAGGTGGCGCTGGAGCTTGGCCAGCGGCACCTGGCCCTCGCCGTCACCGCACTGGATGTCGTAGATCTCCACCCCGAGCACCGCGCGGGAGATGCGCTTCTTCTCGGCGGCGAGCATGCGGGCGGTGCGGTTGCCCGGCCCCTCGGACACCAGGATGACGCCCGGATAGCCCACCACCATGTGGACCAGGTCCTGCTCGCGGTTGACCGCGATGGCAGGGGTGACCTGCCAGTTGCCGCGCATGCCCTGCAGGACGGCGGCGGCGGCGCCGGTCTGCCCGTGCAGCAGCGCGTACTGGGCCTTCTGCGCGAGCTGCCCGAACACCACCAGGCCGACGGTGAACGCCAGCAGGACGCCCAGGAAGATCGAATACCACAGATAGTCCGTGACCAGGCCGATCACGACCACGACAGCAAGCGTGCCGACCGCCGAGAGGAAGACTATCGGCATCCCCTTGGGATTGGACTGCTTGATGATCTGCGCGATCATGCGGAGCTGCTTGATGCGCCCCGGCTTCTCTGGTTCCTCGGACTTCGCCATGCAAGGAAGGATACAAACGAAAAGGACAGGAAGGGGAACGCGCCCGGGAAGCCCCGGGCGTCCCCGGGGCTCCCGCGCGGGATCAGGTCGTCTGGCGGGCGGCGATCGCCTGCTGGTAGAGCCTGCCCGCCCGGTAGGACGAGCGGACCAGGGGGCCGGACAGCACGCCGGCGAAGCCGATCGCCTCGGCCTCCTGCTGCAGCTCCACGAACTCCTCCGGCTTGACCCAGCGCTCCACCGGGTGATGACGGGGGCTCGGCCGCAGGTACTGCGTGATGGTGAGCAGGTCGGTGCCCGCGGAGTGGAGGTCGCGCATCGCCTCCAGGACCTCCTCGCGGGTCTCGCCCAGGCCGAGGATGAGGTTGGACTTGGTCACCAGCCCGGCCTCGCGGGCCGTGGTGATCACCTGGAGCGAGCGCTCGTAGCGGAACGCCGGCCGGATCCGCTTGAAGATCCGCGGCACGGTCTCGACGTTGTGCGCGAACACCTCGGGCTTGCTGGAGAAGACCTCCTCCAGCTGGTCGCGGTCGCCGTTGAAGTCGGGCACGAGCAGCTCGACGCCGCAGCCGGGCACCATCTGGTGGATCTGCCGCGCGGTCTCGGCGTAGAGCCAGGCGCCGCCGTCGGGCAGGTCGTCGCGGGCCACGCCGGTCACGGTCGCGTAGCGCAGGCCCATCTGCCGGACGGACTCGGCCACCCGGCGCGGCTCGTCTCGGTCGTACTCCTTGGGCTTGCCGGTGTCGATCTGGCAGAAGTCGCAGCGGCGGGTGCACTGGTCGCCGCCGATGAGGAACGTCGCCTCGCGGTCCTCCCAGCACTCGTAGATGTTGGGGCAGCCCGCCTCTTCACAGACCGTGTGCAGGCCCTCGCGGCGCACGAGCGATTTCAGCTCGGTGTATTCGGGGCCCGTCTTCAGCTTGGTCTTGATCCACGGGGGCTTGCGCTCGATAGGGGTTTCGGCGTTGCGCACCTCCAGGCGGAGGAGCTTTCGGCCTTCAGGAGCAACGGTCACACTGCCAGCTTACGTCTCCCGCCTCGGTGGCCGCTCAGGGGGCGGATCAGCTGATGAGCCCGAAGCCCCGGATGGCCCGCGTGTAGTGGGCCAGCAGCTCGTCGTCGATCCGCGCGGACTCGGCCTCGCCCAGCAGCTCGGGCGCCGAGCCCGGCCGGGCGGCGCGGGCCAGCGCGTCGCGCCTGATCTCCGGCACGCTCTCGCCGCGCAGCGCCGCCGCCTGCATGGGCGCCAGATAGCGGCCGCCGGCGACCAGCTCCTCCAGCTCCGCCACCTCCTCGGGGGTGACCGCCTGCGCGGCGAGCGTCAGCGCGCGCTCGCGCGCCCGCCTGTCGCCCGAGCGGGCCAGCCGCTTCAGCGCGTACTCGGCCGCCAGCACCGGCGTGCCCAGCACCCCGCCGATCGCCCGGCCGAGCCACCCGGCCACCTCGTAGGCGGTGCCCGGCGTGTCGTGCGCGAGCTCACGGGCGATCTTGTCGCGGGCGTCCTCCCGGGGCGTCAGCGGCGCCGAGCCCATGAGCGCCTGCCGCCACTCGCCCAGCGTCCACAGCGCGCCGCCCACCAGCAGGTCGTCGGCGCCCGCCTCGCCCGCGTACGACATCGCCAGCAGCGTCACCCGCTGCCGCGGCGTCAGCGCCAGCCACACCGGCAGCCCCACCACCAGCACCGGCCTGCGCCTGAGCCCGACCTTCCGGTACGTGGTCTCGGTCGCCAGATCCCTGACCGCCACCAGCTCCGGCGGCCTGACGCCCAGGGCGGACGCCACCCGCCCGGCCGCCCCGTACAGCTCTGCGGCCTCGGCGCGGCCGAGCACCTCGGCGTCGGCGGGCAGCCGCGGCAGGCGTGGCCGCAGCACCCACCCGATGCCGATCAGCGCCCCGCCGGCCAGCACCGCGAAGACGTACTCGGCACCCGCCACGATCGTCCACGCGCCCAGCACGATGAACGCGAACGTCAAAGCGTGGACGAGCAGGGCGACGGCTAACGCGGCGGCACGCTTCACGGCTCCGAGCATAGGCAGCGCCCGGCCGCCTGAGTAGGGCCCGTCAGCGGCGCAGCAGATCCTCCTCGTGGAGGTCGAACGGTTCCCGGCCGAGCGCCTCCGCCAGGCGCTTCTCCGCGATCGGCATGACCTCGTCGGCCACGATGCGCCGGCCCGTCTCCGCCGACAGCGTGGACACGCCGACGTCGGGCAGCCCGCAGGGCACGATCCGGTTGAACCAGCGCGGGTCGTTCGCGCAGTTGAGCGCGAACCCGTGCATCGACACCCCGCGCGACACCCGGATGCCCACCGCGCCGAGCTGCCGGTCGGGCAGCCCCAGGCTGGGATCCCCGGAGGCCCAGACCCCGGGCCGCCCGGTGACGCGCCGGGCGGTGACGCCGAAGTCGGCGCACACCTGGATCATCGTCTCCTCCAGGCGGCACACGTAGTCGACGACGTTCTCGACCGCGACGATCGGGTAGGCGACGAGCTGCCCGGGACCGTGCCAAGTGACCCGTCCGCCCCGGTCGACGTCGATCACGGGGGTGCCGTCGGAGGGGCGCTCGTGATCGGCGGCCCGCTTGCCGGCCGTGTAGACCGGCGCGTGCTCCAGGATCAGCAGCGTGTCGCCGAGCTCACCGGCGGCCCGCTTGCCGTGCACCCAGCGCTGCAGTGACCAGGCCTGCTCGTAGGGGACGTCGACGCCTAGACGGACGATGGCGAGAGAGTGGGGGTCGACCCCGTCGCTGGGGCGCATGTGTCCATTGTGCCGTTCCGTCACCCTTGTAGGGTAATTCAGGATGTCAGCAGCCGCGGTTCGATCCTGAACTCCTTGACCCCGCCGTCGCCGTCGTGCTCCACCCGGTAGGCGTAGCCGCCGCTGCGGGAGGTCACCGCCTGGATGAACTCGGTGCCGACGTAGTGGAGCGCCACGTCCTCGTCGGCCGCGTACCCGCCGGGCAGCTCGCCGCTCGCCACCGACGCGTGCAGCAGCGGGCGGCGCTGCGGCTCGGAGTCGTAGTGGACCCCGCACGAGTACGGCAGCAGGCCCAGCCCGTCGGACCACACCCGCAGCTCGGGGCCGAAGGAGTCGGTGTTGCCGCCCACGTGCCAGCAGAGCGCGCCCGCGCTCTGCCCCGACAGCACCACCCCGGCCCGCCACGCCTCCTCGAACGCCTCGTCCAGGCCGTGCAGCCGCCACAGCGCCATCAGGTTGGCCACGCTGCCGCCGCTCACGTAGATGACGTCCTGCTCCAGGATCCAGGCCCGCGGGTCCTCGACGTTCGGCATCGGGAACAGGGACAGGTGGCTCACCTCGACGTCCCAGCCGTGGAACGCGCCGTACATCTTCAGCAGCCAGTCGGCGCTGTCGCCGGTCGCGGTGGCCAGCAGGCCGAGTTTGGGACGGTCCTGCCCGGTCAGGTCGAGACCGTAGCGCAGCAGCGGGCTCGCCTCGATAGTGCCGAAGCGGCCGGTGGGGCGGAACGAGCCGCCTCCGATCGCGAGGATGTGCGACTGGCTCGACCTGGTCATGTCGATCTCCTGGAGCGAAGTCGGAACAGTTGCCTACAGTACGGCGCGGAGCGCGTTCGTGAGGTCGCTATGGGTGAACTCGTACCCGCTGTCCAAGAGCTTCCCCGGCCGCAGGCGATGGCTCGGCAGCAGCCCCGCCGCCGCGAACTCGCCGATCCCCATCGTCAGCGCGATCTTCGGCACCGGCATCGGCAGCGTCGGCCTGCCCAGCACCTGGCCCAGCGCCCGGGTGAAGGCGGCGTTGGTGACCGGCTCCGGGGAGGCCATGTTGACCGGCCCGGACACCTCGGGCGTCGCCAGAATGTGACGGACCGCGCCCACCCAGTCGGGCTCGCTGATCCACGACCAGTACTGCCGGCCGGACCCCAGCGGTGCACCCAGACCGGCCTTGAACACGGGCAGCATCCGGCGGAGCGCGCCGCCCCGCCCGCTCAGCACGATCCCCGTCCGCAGCCGCGCCACCCGCACCCCGGCGTCCTCGGCGGCGGCCGCCTCCGCCTCCCACCGCCCGCACAGCTCCGGCAGGAACCCGGTCCCCTTCGGCTCGCTCTCGTCGACCACCCGGTCGCCGGTGTCGCCGTAGAAGTCCACCCCCGAGGCGGAGACCAGCACGCCCGGCCGCCGCTCCGTCTCCCGGATCGCGCGCACCAGCACCCGCGTGCTGTCGACGCGACTCCGTACGAGTTCTTTCTTGTACGCGGCGTTCCACCGCTTGTCGGCGATCGGCGCGCCGGCCAGATGCACCACCGCGCTCGCCCCGTCGAGTACCCCCGGGTCCAGCACCCCCTCAGCGGGCCGCCACATCGCCTCATCGGCGTTCCTGGGCTCCCGCCGTACCAGAGTGACCACCCGCTCGCCCGCGCCCCGCAGCGCCGCCACCAGCGCCCCGCCCAGCAACCCCGAAGCCCCGGTCACGATGATCGCCATACCCCCACCCTACGCCGCCACCCCCTCCCGGCACCCGCACCGCGGAGGGTCGCCCCCCGGCGCGCTGTGAGGGATGCCCTCCGGCCTCCGTCGGTGTGCGGAGGGGAGAGAAGCGCAGAGCGGTGTCTCCTCCCTCGTACCGCCGGGCCCGTCAAGGCGGGAACGTCACGACATCCTCCTGACCCCGCACCTTCGCGGACCGGTGCGTGCGGGGCAGGGCGTTGGCCGATCACCGAGAAGAGGTTCTGCCCGGGAACGGGGAAGGCCGGGCGCGACGTGCGCGCCCGGCCCTCTCACCGGTGTGTCGGGGATCAGCCGAGGCCGAGCTGGGCCTCGAAGCGGCCCTCCTCCAGGCGACGCTTGATCGTCGTCAGGAAGCGGGCGGCGTCGGCGCCGTCGACCAGGCGGTGGTCGTACGTGAGCGCCAGGTAGACCATCGACCGGATCGCGATGACCTCGCCCTCGGGCGTGTCGAGCACGACGGGACGCTTGACGACGGCGCCGGTGCCGAGCATGCCGACCTGCGGCTGGTTCAGGATCGGCGTGTCGAACAGGGCGCCGCGGCTGCCGGTGTTGGTCAGCGTGAACGTGCCGCCGGTGATCTCGTCAGGCGTGACCTTGTTGGCACGGGTCCGCTCGGCCAGGTCGGCCGTCTTGCGGGCGAGCCCGGCGAGGTTGAGGTCGCCGGCGTTCTTGATGACCGCCGCGATCAGGCCGCGCTCGGTGTCGACCGCGATGCCCAGGTGCTCGACGTCGAAGTACGTGACCTCCATGGTCTCGTTGTTGATCGTCGCGTTGAGCTTCGGGTGCTGCTTGAGCGCCTCGATGGCGGCCATCTCGAAGAACGGCATGAAGGTCAGCTTGACGCCCTCGCGGCGGAAGAACTCGTCCTTCGCCCGCTCGCGCAGTTGCGCCACCTTGGTGACGTCGACCTCGACGACCGTGGTGAGCTGGGCGGCCGTCTGGAGCGACTCGACCAGCCGCTTGGACATGACCTGCCGCAGCCGCGACATCTTCTCGGTGCGGCCGCGCAGCGTGGTGTCGACCTCGACCGGCTCGGGCGCGGGCGCCGGAGCGGCGGCCTGGGCGGGAGCGGCGGCCTGAGGCGCGGGCGCGGCCGGTGCGGCGGGGGCGGCGGCCGGGGCCTGCGGGGCGGCGGCGGCCTGCTCGCGGAGCCGCCTGGCGGCCTCGAGCACGTCCTGCTTACGGATGCGGCCGCCGACTCCGGTGCCGGTGATGGAGTCGAGGTCCACGCCGTGCTCATTGGCCAGCTTGCGCACCAGCGGCGTCACGTACGGGCTGTCACCCGAGGTGGGCAGCGGCGCCGGAGCCTGCTGGGCGGCGGCGGGCTGCGGGGCGGGCTGGGGCGCGGGCTGCGGGGCCGGCTGGGGAGCCGGGGCCGGGGCGGGCTGCGGGATCGACGAGGCGGGGGCGGGCTGCGGCTCGGGCTCCGGCTGCGGCTCGGGCTCGGGCTCGGGCTGCGCGGCGGGTGCCGCCTCCTGGGCCGGGGCGGCCGCGCCGGCCTGGCCGCTCTCGTCGATGATGGCCAGCTCGGAGCCGACCTCCACCGTCTCGTCCTCCGCCACGACGATCTTCTGGAGCACGCCGGCGGCGGGCGAGGGGATCTCGGTGTCGACCTTGTCGGTCGACACTTCGAGGAGCGGCTCGTCGGCCTCGACGCGCTCGCCCTCCTTCTTCAGCCAACGGGTGACGGTGCCCTCGGTGACGCTCTCGCCGAGCTGGGGCATCTGTACGGAGACCGGCATCGTTATCTTCTCTCGCGTTCTGATCTCGAGGGCTGGACTATTTGTGGACGTGCAGCGGCTTGCCGGCCAGGGCCAGCATCGCCTCCCCGAGCGCCTCTGACTGCGTCGGGTGTGCGTGGATGAGCTGGGCGACCTCCGCGGGCAGCGCCTCCCAGTTGTAGATGAGCTGCCCCTCGGTGACGAGCTCACCGATGCGGCGGCCCACCATGTGGACGCCGACGACCGGCCCGTCCTCGCGGGCGAGCACCTTGACCGCGCCCGCCGTGCCGAGAATCTGGCTCTTGGGGTTGCCCGCCAGGTCGTAGACCTGCTCGACGATCTCGATGCCGCGCTCTGCGGCCTGCGCGGACGTGATGCCGACCGAGGCGACCTCGGGGTCGGAGTAGGTGATCCGCGGCACCCCGGCGTAGTCGATGGGCGCCGGGGCGAGCCCGGCGATGTGCTCGGCGACCATGATGCCCTCGGCGAACCCGGCGTGGGCCAGCTGAGGGGTGGCGATCAGGTCGCCGACGGCGTAGACGCCGGGCGCGGTGGTGCGGCAGTGCTCGTCGACGGTGACCGTGCCGCGCTCGACGGCGACCCCGGCCTCTTCGAAGCCCAGGTCTTCCGTGACCGCGCCGCGGCCCACGGCCACGAGCAGGATCTCGGACTCGAGGGTCTTGCCGTTGTCGAGCGTGACGAGGACACCGACGTCGGTGACCTTGACGCCGTCGAAGCGCACGCCGAGCTCGTACTTGATGCCGCGCCGCCGGAAGGCCCGCTCCAGCAGCTTGGAGCTGGACTCCTCCTCGGCCGGCAGCAGGCGGGGCAGGGCCTCGACGATCGTCACCGAGGCGCCGAACGACCGGTAGACGCTGGCCAGCTCGACCCCGATGACGCCGCCGCCCAGCACGACCACCGAGGACGGCACCCGGTCCATCGTCAGCGTGTGGTCGCTGGTGATGATCCGCTCGCCGTCGATCCGCAGGCCGGGCAGCGACCGGGGCGCCGAGCCGGTCGCCAGCACCACGTGGCTCCCCTCGTACACCTGGGAGCCCACCTGGACGCGGCGAGGGCCGGCGAGCCGGCCCTCGCCCTCCACGATCGTGACGCCCGCGGACCTGAGCAGGCCCTGGACGCCTTTCCAGGCACGGTTGACGATCTTGTCCTTGAACGCGTGGACGCCCTGGACGTCGATGCCGTCGAAGCGCGCCCGCACGCCGACCGACTCGCTCTCCCTGGTCTCGTCGGCCACCTCGGCGACGTGCAGCATGGCCTTGGTGGGGATGCACCCCCGGTGGAGGCAGGTGCCGCCGATCTTGTCCTTCTCGACCAGCGCGACGGACATGCCCAGCTCGGCCGCCCGCAGCGCGCAGGCGTACCCGCCGCTGCCGCCACCTAGGACGACGATGTCGTAGGCCACAGGAAGGCTCCTTGTCGGGGTGGTCTTGACGCCTTCATCTTTTCATTTGTTCGCGGTGCCCGCGTGCCGCTCGGCCAGTCCGATGAGCGTGCGGGTGACGGCGCCCGTGCCGCCCTTGGGCGTGTAGCCGTACGCCTCGCCCTTGTTGAACGCGGGACCGGCCATGTCGATGTGGGCCCAGCGCACCCCGTCGGGCACGAACTCCTTCAGAAAGAGGCCGGCGGCGAGCATGCTGCCCCAGCGGTCCGGCTGCAGGTTGGCGATGTCGGCGACCGCCGAGTCGAGGCCCTTGCGCAGCTCCTCGGGCAGCGGCATGCCCCAGGCGCCCTCGCCCGCGGCGCCCGCCACCTCGACGACCAGCTCGCGCAGCTCGTCGTCGTTGGCCATGACGCCGGCGGTGCGCCAGCCGAGCGCGACGATCTGGGCGCCGGTCAGCGTGGCCACGTCGATGATCGCGTCGGGGTTGTCCTCGGCGGCGCGGGCGATGCCGTCCATCAGGACCAGGCGGCCCTCGGCGTCGGTGTCGAGCACCTCGACGGTCTTGCCGCTGTAGCTGTGGATGACGTCGGAGGGGCGCTGCGCGGTGCCGCTCGGCAGGTTCTCCGCCAGGCAGAGGTAGCCGATCGCGTTGACCCGCAGGCCCAGCCTGGCGATGCCGACGAGCGCGCCGAAGACCGCGCCCGCGCCGCCCATGTCGGACTTCATCCAGTCCATGGACGCGGAGGGCTTCAGCGACAGGCCGCCGGAGTCGAAGGTGATGCCCTTGCCGACGAACGCCAGGGTCTTGCCGGCCTCGGGGTGGGTGTAGGAGAGGCGGACCAGGCGCGGCGGGTTGGCCGAACCCTGGCCGACGCCGATGATGCCGCCGTAGCCGCCGTCCTTGAGCTGCTTGTCGTCGAGCACCTCGACGGACAGGCCGGCCTCGGTGGCGGTCCGCTCGGCGATCTCGGCGAACTTGGCCGGCCACAGGTCGGACGGCGGGGTGTTGACCAGGTCGCGCACCAGGGTGACGGACTCGGCCAGGACAGTGGCGCGCTCGGCGGCCTCGGCGGGCGCGCCGGACAGCACGGTCAGCTCGCCGACCGGCTCCTTCTGGCCCTCGTCGGTGCGGTAGCGCGAGAACGCGTAGGCCCCCAGCAGCCCGCCCAGCGTTACGGCCTCCGCCTGCTCCGCCGAGTCGGCCGGCAGGAGCAGCGCGGCGCGCGCGGTGCCGGCCAGCGAGCGCACCGCGGCGCCCGCGGCGCGGCGCAGACTCTCCAGGTCGTCCGACTCCCCGAGGCCGACCGCGACCAGCAGCGGCGCGGTGACGGACCCGAAGGTGGGAAGCTTGGCGACCTCACCGGGCTTGCCGTCGAACCCCAGAGAGGACAGGGAGGCGGCCAACTTGCCGCCGAAGGCCGAATCGAGGGGCTCCGCGCTCGTCGCGGGACGAGGACCTTCGGGGCCGGACCGGAAACCGACGATCAGCGCGTCGGTGTCGAACGAGACGGGATCTGCTGAGTTCAGCCGCACAGTGGTCACGTAAACCGACTCTATCGAGGGTTTCTGCCGACTAACAAACAGGGGCTCATCCCATGATTCGCCTCTCGCGCCGGTAACGACATGGTGCTAGTTTCATTAGCACCATGTTGCTGACGCTGGACCTCAACGACGCCCGCCCCCTGCACGAGCAGGTGGCCGCGGCCATCCGGCGCGCGATCGGCGAGGGCCACTACGTCCCCGGTGACCGGCTGCCCCCGGCCCGCGACATCGCGGCGGCGCTGGGGATCAACTCCAACACCGTGCTGCGCGCCCTGCGCGAGCTGCGCGACGAGGGGTTGCTGGAGTTCAGGCGCGGGCGCGGCGTCAGCGTCTCCGCCCGCGCCGACGGTCGCGCCCTGCTCCGCGAGCGGGCGCGCGAACTGCTGGACGAGGCCAGGAAGTACGGATACCGCAGGGAGGACCTGATCACCCTTATCGAGGAGCTCGCATGAACCTCCGCACCGCCGCCCTGCCCGCGGGCGCGGTCGTGGCCGCCGCGGTGGTCGCGCCGCCGCTGGCGCTGCGTGACCGGCTGCCCGACCCGATGGCCATCCACTGGGGGCCCGGCATGGTCCCCGACAACGCGGCGTCCTTCTCCGTCCACCTGATCATGATGGCGGCGCTGTGGGGCCTCCTCTGGCTGGGCCTGGTCGCGGCCGCCCGGCGGGCCGTGGACAGCAGGCCGGGGCGGGTGTCCTGGTGGGCGCTGTTCTCCGGCGGCGCGCTGTTCGCGATCCTCATCTCCGCCACGACGCTCTGGGCCAACCTCGACGCCCCGGTCTGGACGGACGCGCGGCTGGACCCGCTCGCCACGGCGGCGGTGGTGATCCTGCCGCTGGCGGTCGCGGTGCTCTCCGGCTATCTGGGCAGGGGCGAGCCCGACCCGCCCGCGTACGACGCACAGCCGCCGCGGCTCAGGCTGCGCAGCGGCGAGCGGGCCGTCTGGGTCAGCCGCATCAGCAACCCGTGGCCGCTGATCATCAGCGGCGCGGGCGCCGCCGTGCTGTTCGTGCTCGGCACCCTGGAGATGACCGGGTTCGTCCGCATGTCGTCCATCGCCGCCGTGCTGCCCGCGCTGGTGGTCGTGCTGCTGGTCGGGCTCTTCGCGTCGTCGCTCAGCGCGCGCGTCAGCGAGGACGGGCTGGTGCTGGCGTTCGGGCCGTTCGGCTGGCCGGTCCGGCGCATCCGGCTGGACAAGATCCATCACGCTCACGTCGAGGAGCGGTACCCCAGCCAGGTCGGCGGCTGGGGACTGCGCGGCCTGCCCGGCAGGACCACCATCATGCTGCGCGGCGGCGAATGCCTCATCCTCACCTACCACTCCGGCGGCCGGCTCGGCGTCAGCATCGACGACGCCGAGCGCGGCGCCGCACTGATCAACACCCTCATAGCAGAAAGGACGGCCGCGTGAAACCGCTCCCCCTCTTCCTCGCCGTCTCCTTCGTCCTGTCCTGGCTCGTCGCGCTGCCGCTCTGGCTGGGCGGCGGCCTGAGCCATCCGCTGCTGCCGGTCCTGGGCATGATCATGATGTTCACGCCCTCGCTCGGGGTGCTGGCGGCGTGGCGGGTGTCGCGGACGCCGTTCCGCGCCTGGGCCCGCGAGACCGGGCTCACGCTCGGGGAGCGCAAGGGCCGCACCGCGCTGATCGTGATCGCCGCCTGGCTCGGCGTCCCCGCGCTGCTGGTCGCCTCGCTGGCGCTCAGCGTCGCGCTCGGGCTGGTCAGCCTCGACCTGGACGGGCTGAGCCTCTTCCGGTCGCAGCTGGAGGCGCAGAACGTGCCCGTGCCCGCCGACCTGACCACCGCGTTCGTCCTGCAGTTCGTCGTCGGCGTCGTGGCCGGGCCGCTGCTCAACGCCATCCCCTCGCTGGGCGAGGAGTGGGGCTGGCGCGGCTACCTGGTGCCCCGGCTCACCAGCACGCGCGGCGTCGTGGCCGGGCTGATGCTCTCGGGCCTGATCTGGGGGCTCTGGCACGCGCCGCTCACCCTGCTCGGCTACAACTACCCCAACCTCGGCGCCGGGGCCGCCCTCTACTTCACCGGCTTCTGCGTGATCGCCGGGGTGGTGTTCGGCTGGCTGCGGCTCCGCTCGGGCAGCGTGTGGCCCGCCGTCGTGGCGCACGGCTCGCTCAACGCGACCGCGCCCATCATCCTGGTCATCGGCGACGCCGCCGAGCCGCCCAACATGGCGCTCGCCGGGCTGACCGGCCTCGTGGGCTGGGTCCTGCTCGCGATCTGCGGCGCCGTCCTGCTCAAGGCCTTCCCGGTACGGGCGGCGTCCGGCGAGGAGGCGGCCGCGTCTCAGGCGACCAGCGCGTAGACCACCAGGGTCGCGGCGGCGGCGGTCTCCACCAGCGCGCCCAGCACGTCACCGGTGACCCCGCCGAGCCTGCGCCTGGCGTGCCGGAGCAGCGCCAGCGCGGCGCCCAGCCCGGCCAGCAGCGCGACGGGCGGGCCGAGAACCCCCGGCCACAGCTCCCAGACGGCCGCGTAGGGGCTCGGCCCCAGGGACTCGACGTAGATGTACAGGTTCCGGAACTCGTCAGCAGGCCGCTCGGGAGCCTCCGCGGCCCACACCCGCACCGCCGTGGCGGCCGGGCAGAGGGCCGCGGTGACGAGCAGGGCGGCGCCGGTCACCACGAGAGCGGTGCCGGTCCGTACCGTGCCCGCGACCATCGCGCCCAGCCCGCCGGGCCGGGCGGCGGGCACGGCGGGGCGGCAGGCCCAGGCGAGCGTCAGGCGGCCCGCCACGCAGGCCGTCACCAGGCCGGCGGCCCCCGCTTCCGTCAGGGCCGCCACCTGGACCAGGACCGTGAACAGCACGGCCAGCACGCCGAACGGCCCGATGTCCGACTTTTTCATGATGTCGAGCGCCTGGGCGGCGGGCTTCCCGCTGCCCAGCCCGTCCGCCAGGTCCGCGAGCCCGTCCAGGTGCAGCCCCCGCGTCAGTAACGCCAGCAGCCCCAGCGCCAGCGCCGCGCCCAGCAGCGGCGGCCCCGGCAGCAGCAACGGCAGCGCCGCGACCGCGCCCAGCACCAGCCCCACCGCCGGGGCCAGCGCCATCGCCCGCCCCGCCGTCACACGGTCGACCCGCGTCACCCGTACCGGGAACACGCTGAGCGTGCCGAACGCCAGGCGCAGCCCGCCGGCGCTCACAGCAGAGAGTGGAGCGACCGGTAATAGGCCAGCTTGGCCTCGTCGACCTCGTCCAGCCCGTACGCGGCCAGGAAGTCGGCGGCGGCCGGCTCCGCCAGGTGGAGCAGCGCGACGGCCAGGTCCATGTAGCGGTCGGCCACACCCAGCTCGCCGAGATCCACGAAGATCGCTTCCCCTGAGTACGAGGCCAGCACGTTCGCCGGGGTGAAGTCGCCGTGCGTGACCACCGGATCCTCGTCGGCCGGGCGCTCCAGCAGCAGCTTGTCGTACACCTGCTCGGGCGTCAGACCGGCGTGGCGCGCGGCGACGGCCGCCCGGTCGACCAGCCCCGCCCGCACCCGCTCGGCCGCCCGGTCCAGCTTGACGTCCAGGCGCTCGTCGAACGGGCACTCCTCCACCGGGATCGCGTGCAGCGCGCGCAGCGCCCGGCCCATGATCGTGCCGGCCTCGGGCGGCGGCTTGCGATCGAGGCTCCGCCAGCCCGCCTCGGCCAGCACCAGCACGTTGCCCTCGAAGGCCACCACGTCGGGCACGTTCGCCCACCGCTTCAGCCAGCGCAGCCGCCCGTGCTCGGTCACCGCCAGCGGGCCCTGCTTGATGAAGAACTCGCCGTTGGGGCCGGTCACCCGCAGCGTCTCGGGGCCCGAATGGTCGTCAGACCAGATCGCATCCTCGCCGCCGACCAGGTCGAAGATGTTCTCAGGGAAGCGCATGATTACCGATCCTAAGGGCTCCAACCAGGCGTTTTGACAGCGTGGCGGCGGACCGGTCACCGGATTCCCCTAGGCTGGCCGGATGCACGTGGTTGAACTCGAAGGCGTAGGCGTCCGGGCGGGCGGCAAGACCCTGCTCGACGCGGTCGACTGGCGGGTGGCCTACGGCGACCACTGGGTCGTCCTGGGCCCCAACGGCGCCGGCAAGACGACCCTGCTGTCGCTCGCGGCCGCCGTGCGGCACCCCACCGTGGGCGCCGTGACCGTGCTCGGCCACCGGCTCGGCCGCGTCGACCTGCGCGAGCTACGCCGCCACATCGGGCTGGTCTCCTCCAGCCAGCACCTCATCGACGAGGAACTGCTGGAAGAGGAGGGCGCCACCGCCCACACCGTGGTGCTCACCGGCCACACCGCCACCAGCGCCCCCCTGTGGGACCGCTACGGCGACGCCGAGCACGAGCGGGCCCTGCGGCTCCTCGCCGACCTCGGCTGCAAGGACCTCGCCGACCGGCGGTTCCGGGTCTGCTCACAGGGGGAGCGGGCCCGGATCCGGGTGGCCAGGGCGCTCATGGCCGACCCGGCGGTGCTCCTCCTCGACGAACCCTTCGCCGGGCTCGACCTGCCCGCCCGCGAAGACCTCATCACCGCCGTCGAGCACCTGGCCGAGACCCGCCCGGTGCTGACCACGATCACCGTCACCCACCACCTGGAGGAGGTGCCCGCCACGACCACGCACGCGCTGCTGCTGCGCGAGGGGCGGGTGCTGGCGGCGGGCCCGGTGGCGGACGTCCTCACCCCGGCCAACCTCTCCGACTGCTTCGGCCTCCCCCTCCACGTCGACCGCCTCCACGGCCGCTGGTACGCCCGCTCGGTCCGCTGAGGGTCTCCGATCTCAGGGAAGGGGCGTCTGCACGGCCGCTGGTACGCCCGTTCTGTCCGTTAGAGACAGATAGGGGCCGCCGCGCGTTCTTCGGGTTCGGCGGGGCGTCCGTACGGTCGCTTCGTTCGTTTCTGGGTTGCCTGGTTCAGAGGGGGAGGGGGCGGCCTGCCACGACCAGGGTGACGTCTTCCGATTCGGCCGCCAGGCGCTCGTTGAGGCGGCCCAGGGCGTCGCGGAAGGCGCGGCCGCTGGCCGTGGCCGGGACCACGCTCATGCCGACCTCGTCCGACACCGCGACGACGCGCCCGCGTGCCTGACGCCAGGCGTTCACCAGTTCGCCGCACCGCTGGTCCACGGGGCCGCGGTCGCCGTCCCAGGCGTGGTGCTCGTCGAAGACCGCCGCCAGCCAGGTGCCCAGGCCGTCGATCAGCAGCGGGGTGGTCGCGGTGCGGATGGTCCCGGCCAGGTCGGTGGTCTCCCGGGTGTCCCAGTGGGCGGGCCGCCGTTCGCGGTGGGCGCGCACCCGGGCCGCCCACTCCGCGTCGCCCTCCGCGGCGGGGCCGGTGGCGACGTAGGTGACGTACGGTTCGGCGGCCAGCCGCAGCTCGGCCTCGGCCGACTTGCCCGAACGCGACCCGCCGAGGATCAGCGTCCGTCTCGGGGGAGAGGCACCGGGTCCGGCGTCCAGGACCATTTCATCCGGCAGGGTGAGGGTGTACGGGATCACGTCCGGCGGGGTGCCGTGAGAGGTGCGGGCCCGGCTCGCGTTCGATGGGGGCGTGCCCGGGCGGAGGGACGGGGGCGTGCCCGGGCGGAGGGTGGTTCCGTCCGGGACGGCGGTGGCGCCCCACAGGCTCAGGCGCCTGTCCAGCTCCTGGGGGGAGCGGACGCGGTGGTCCAGGCCGACGGCGACGACGCGGGTGCGGCTGGTGACCGCGCCGATCCGGCGCAGCAGCCCGAGCCTCTCCGGGTGATCCAGGAGGTCGATCAGGACGACGTCGTACGGGGACGCGGCGTCGAGGGGCGGCTCACGGTCCGCGGGCGCGTACAGCACCCGGTGCCCGTCCGGCCCCCGGAGCGCCAGGCCGCCCGCGGAGACCTCGTACCCGGGCGGCACGCCGGTCCACGGGAACGACACCACGTCGTCGACGATCAGCCCGAACGGGCGGCGGGCGGGGGCCGTGACGGCGCAGGACGCGCACGGGCACCCGGGCTCGGGCCAGCCGCGCGCGCCGGCGGTCCCGGTCAGGAGAAGCTTCATCGCGCCGAGCGTACAAACCCGCCGGACAGGACCCGGGCCCGGGCCGACGCGGCGGGCGCCGGGGCGCGTGCGGGAGCGATCGGACGGAGTAGGGTTCCAATGCCGCCGGGGGGTGTGCCGGCGGTCCTGCGGAGAAGGAGCGTAGTTGATGACATGGCGTTGGCGTTACGAGGACGCGCACGGCGGTGAGGTGACGGACCGTCCCCTGTCCCGTGAGGTCTTTACCAGCCAGGCCGACGCCGAGTCGTGGCTCGGCGAGAACTGGCGTGAGCTGCTCGACCAGGGGGTCGAGCAGGTGACGCTGCTCAACGAGGACCGGGTCGAGTATCGGGGGATGTCGCTGCGCCAGGAGTGACGCCCCCGGAAGACGGGAGAACCCCTTGAGCTCCGGGGCTCAAGGGGTTCTCGCGCGTCAGGGGCGCTGCTTGGGGCTCACCGTCTTGGCGGGGTCGCGCTCCACGACCGAGCCGAGCACGTCGTCGATGCGCTTCATCACGTCGGCGTCGAGCTTGACGCCCGCCGCCTTCACGTTGTCGCGCACCTGCTCAGGCCGGCTGGCGCCGACGATCGCGCTGGAGACGTTCGGGTTCTGCAGCACCCACGCCACCGCCAGCTGCGCCATGGACAGGCCCAGGTCGGCGGCGATGGGCTTGAGCTCCTGCACCTTGGTCAGCACGTCGTCGTTCATGAACCGGGCGATCGTGTCGGCGCCGCCGGCCTTGTCGGTCGCCCTGGAGCCCTCGGGCGGGGCCTGGCCGGGCAGGTACTTGCCGGTGAGCACGCCCTGAGCGATCGGCGACCAGACGATCTGGCCGACGCCCTCGCGCTCGCAGAGCGGCACGATCTCGCCCTCGATGATCCGCCACAGCATCGAGTATTGAGGCTGGTTGGACACGATCCGGTCGAAGCCCATCTGGTCGGCGATCTTCAGCGCCTCGGCGATCTGCGGCGCCGACCACTCGCTCACGCCCACGTACAGGACCTTGCCCTGGCGTACGAGGTCGTCGAAGGTCTTGAGCGTCTCCTCGAGCGGCGTCTCGTAGTCGAAGCGGTGCGCCTGGTAGAGGTCCACGTAGTCGGTCTGGAGGCGGCGCAGCGAGCCGTGGATCGACTCGGTGATGTGCTTGCGCGACAGGCCGCGGTCGTTGGGGCCCTTGCCGGTCGGCCAGTAGACCTTGGTGAAGATCTCCAGGGACTCCCTGCGGACGCCCTTCAGCGCCCGGCCGAGCACCTCTTCGGCCTTGGTGCCCGCGTAGACGTCGGCGGTGTCGAAGGTGGTGATGCCCTCGTCGAGCGCCGCCTGCACGCACTGCTTGGCGGCGTCCTCCTCGACCTGGGAGCCGTGGGTGAGCCAGTTGCCGTAGCTGATCTCGCTGACCATGAGACCGCTGCGGCCGAGGTGACGGAATTCCATGATCCGACCTTAAGGCCTTTCCGCGGCTCCATGGTCATCAAGCGGACGCCGCGGGAGCTACTTCCTCGGCTGCACCGGCTTGCCGCCCGGCAGCACCGTGGGCGGCGGGAAGCGCAGCTTGCGGATCTGCAGGGCGCGCATCGCGGCGTAGAAGCCCACCCCGCGCACCGGCTCGTCCGGCATCTTCGCCGCCACCTCGCGCTTGACCTTCCACGACACGTAGATGGAGGTGAACAGCACGCCGATCATCATCACCGGCCACCCCACCGCGATCACCGCGTTGAGCACCTGGACGCGGATCGCGGGCGGCCACGGAATCCAGGTCGCCAGCAGGATCAGCAGCGAGAACGGCAGGAAGTACTGGCTGGGCAGCCTCCGGGAGTCGACCCAGTCGCGCGCGAACTTCCGCGCCGGGCCCTTGTCGCGCGGCGGAAAGTAGCGCTCGTCGCCCGCCAGCATGCCCCGGCGGGCCCGCTCGCGCTCGGCGGCCTGCTTGGCCCGCATCTGCCGATAGGCCTCTTTACGGTCTCTCGGCGCGCTGACCGGCTGGCGCCGCCTGCTCTCGGCATCCCGGCGCTTGGGGGTGGGACGTCCCTTGCCCTGGGGCTTAGGATCGTCGACGGAGACAGGGGTGTCGTCCACGGAGGATTGAGAACGGCGTCGCAACACACGTCAACCCTACCTGGACTGCAACTTAGTGACGCCCTCGTGCGTTATGCGTAGGGTAATCCCAAGGCGGCTGCGCTGCACTGGGTGATCACAGCACGACCGAAGAAGGGGACGGCCGACGCGCATGAGCGTGATGAAGAGACTTTCAATGATCTTCAAGTCCAAGGCCAACAAGGCCTTGGACAAGATGGAGGATCCACGCGAGACCCTCGACTATTCCTATCAGCGGCAGCTGGAGCTGCTGCAGAAGGTGCGTCGTGGCGTGGCGGACGTCGCCACCTCTCGCAAGCGTGTGGAACTGCAGATCAACGGTCTTGAGCAGCAGAGCAAGCGTCTTGAGGAGCAGGGCCGCAAGGCGCTGTCCGTGGGGCGCGAGGACCTGGCCAGGGAGGCGCTGCAGCGCCGCTCCAACCTGCAGTCCCAGATCAGCGACCTCCGGGTTCAGCACGACAACCTGCAAGCGGAGGAGGAGAAGCTGACCACGGCCTCGCAGCGGCTGCAGGCCAAGGTCGACGCCTTCCGCACCAAGAAGGAGACCATCAAGGCGACCTACACCGCCGCCGAGGCGCAGACGCGCATCAACGAGGCCTTCTCCGGCATCTCCGAGGAGATGGGCGACGTCGGCCTCGCGGTCCAGCGCGCCGAGGACAAGACCGCCCAGATGCAGGCCCGGGCCGGCGCCATCGACGAGCTGCTCGCCAGCGGCGCGCTCGACGACGTCAGCGGCACCCGCGGCGACGACATCCAGGCCGAGCTCGACCGCATGGGCGGCGGCATGGACGTGGAGCTGGAGCTGGCCAGGATGAAGGCCGAGCTCGGCCAGGGCCCCGCCCCGCAGAGCGCCATCGAGCAGGGCCAGCAGCAGCCGCAGCAGCAGCAGGCTCAGACCCAGCAGCTTCGTCAGCCGGGGGAGGGCGCGTGATCGTCAGGATTATGGGCGAGGGGCAGATCGAGATCTCGCCGGAGGACATCGCCGTGCTCAACGAGCTCGACAGCGAGCTCGAGTCGGCCATCGAAGCCGGTGACGAGCAGCAGTTCAGGGTCAGGCTGCACGCGCTGCTCGACAAGGTCCGCCATGTCGGAAAGTCACTGCCGGACGACTCCCTGGAGCCTTCCGAGCTGATCCTTCCCCCCGCGGACGCTTCGATAGACGAAGTCCGGGAGATGCTGGGAGACCAGGGCCTGATCCCGGGCTAGGCGATGAAGACCAGGTTCGCGCCCGACAGCGGTCTCACCCGCCGCATGGTCGTGACGATGTTCCTGCTGGGTCTGCTCTACGTGGTCTTCGTCGGCGTGCTCATCGCCCTGGGCGCGCAGGCGGTGACCGTGCTGGTGATCGCGGGGGTCCTGCTGTTCGTGCAGTACTTCCTGTCCGACCGCATCGCGCTCTTCGCGATGCACGGGCGGGAGGTCTCGCCGCAGGAGGCCCCCGAGCTCCACGGCATGATCGACCGGCTCTGCGCCATGGCCGACATGCCGAAGCCCCGGGTGGCGATCGCGCAGTCCGACGTCCCCAACGCGTTCGCCACCGGGCGCAACCGCAAGAAGGCGGTCGTCTGCGTGACGACCGGCCTCCTGCGCCGGTTGGAGCCGCGCGAACTCGAGGGCGTGCTGGCTCATGAGCTGTCCCACGTCGCGCACCGCGACGTGGCGGTGATGACGATCGCGTCGTTCCTGGGCATCGTGGCGGGGCTGATGACGCGGGTCGCGCTCTACACGGGGCTCGGCAGCCGGCGCTCGAACGGGCAGGGGGGCCTGCCCGTCGGGCTGATCGTCATGCTCGTCTCGATCATCGTCTACGCGGTGAGCTTCCTGCTGACCCGGGCCCTGTCTCGCTACCGCGAGCTGTCGGCCGACCGGGCGGCGGCGCTGCTCACCCAGCAGCCCTCGGCCCTGTCGAGCGCGCTGGTCAAGATTTCCGGGGACATGGCCAGGATCCCCACCCGAGATCTGCGTGAGGCGGAGCCGTTCAACGCGTTCTACTTCGCGCCCGCCCTGGCCAGGGGGGAGGCGCTGGCCAGCCTGTTCTCCACGCACCCGCCGCTGGAGCGCCGGCTGGACCAGCTCGCGAAGATCTCCAACCAACTCGGAAGGGGCTGAGCGCGATGAGTTGGCTCGACGCCATCCTCGGCCGGTCGAAACCGGCCAAACCCAACCTCGATGCGCTGTTCGCGCTGCCGTCGGCGGCAGTGACCTTGCAAGCAGCCACCGGGATGGCGCCGACAGGCACCGGCTCGGTGTCGTTCCGCGCCGCCGAAGGCGGCGCTTTCGCCAATCTGGAGCAAGACGTCAAGGCCCTGCTCGGCGGCAGGGTCGAGGAGTTCACCGACAGCTACGGCTACACCTGGCTGCTGGTGCGCCGGACACCGGACGCCATAAGCGACCTGGTCACCGAACTGCACGCGGTCAACTCCTCCCTGGAGGGCGCCGGGTTCGGCCCGTCGCTGCTGTGCTCGCTGGTGTCGTTCGCCGACCGCGACGGCAGGCGGCTGGCCGTGGTCTACCTCTACAAGCGCGGAACGTTCTATCCGTTCGCGCCGCTGGCAGGTCAGCGCCGCGACAACGCCCTGGAACTGCAGGCGCGCGGCGTGCTCGCCGACGAGCTGCCGCTGGAGGAGGACCTCGGGCGCTGGTTCCCGGTCTGGGGCGCTCCCGGCCTCTGACCGCTTTCCCCGATTTGGTCGCTCTGGGTGATGTAATCATCACGTGGAGCGAAGGTTGTGCGTGCTGGCGGCGTCCGCGTTCATCGGGGCCGCGGTGCTGTCCAGCGCGTGGGTCACCGGACAGCTCGCCACGCCGCGAGTCGACCGGGTCCACGGCTACGTCGGCGAGCTCGCTGCTCACGGCCAGCCGTGGACCCGGCTGTTCCGGATCAGCGACGCGCTGGCCGGGCTCGCCTGCCTGGCCGGGGTGGCGCTGACGCCCCGGGTGCGCGAGGAGTGGCCGGGCTGGCTCGCGCTGGCCGCGGCCGGCCTGCTGACCGCGCTCGCCGGGCTGTTCCCGATGGACTGCGCGGTCCTCAGCGACCCGGCCTGCTTTCCCCTCTCGTTCGCGCACCGCGCGCACGCCGCCGCCGCGGTGCTCGCCGCCGTAGCCGCCGCCGTCGCGACGGCGGCGCTCAGCTTCCGCTGGCGGTCCCCGGGGGCGTGGCTGCTCACCGGGCTGACCGCCGTCGCGGGCGCGCTCACCGCGGTCGCGTCCGCCGCCGGGCAGTTCGCCGGGCTGGCGCAGCGGGGGCTGCTCACGATGGTCGCGCTCTGGCTGGTGTACGTGGCCGTACGGCTGCTCGAAACCGACATCACCGTGCTGATCCCCGGCCCGCTGCACGTCGTCCGGGAAGGGGCGGGCCCGGCCGTGCTGATCGCCGGTGGGCCGGGCAGCGCCTGGTGCCACTGGGACGCGGTCGCCGCCGAGCTGGCGCGCGACCGGCTCGTCATCCGGTTCGACCGTCCCGGGCTCGGCTTGAGCCCGGCCTCGCCCGTACCGCCGACCCTGCACGGAGAGGCGGCGCGGCTGGCCGCGCTCGCCCCCGATCACCCCGAGCGGGTCACGGTGGTCGCGCACGACGTCGCCGCCTGGCACGCCGAGGCGTTCGCCCGGCTGCACCCGCTGCGGGTGGCCCGGCTCGTGCTCGTGGACCCGCCCTGCCTGCCCGCGCCGGGGCGCGGCACCTCCTCGCTCGGGCGGGCGGCCGGGGTGTGGCTGCCCGTGCTGGGCGGCACCTGGGGCGCCGCGGTGCTGGCCCGCCTGGTGGGGCCCGTCGCGCACCGCCTGATGTTCGGGCGGGCCGACAGGTGCGGGCTCTACCGCAGCGGGCGGGTGCCGGCGGCGATCGCGGGGGAGTGGCTGGCGCGCCGTGACATGGCCGTCGAGCTGCGTGAGATCAGGGCCGAGCACGAGCTGCCCGCCGTGCCGGTGACCGTGATCCGCACCCGGGGCGCGGCGGGCTGCCCGGAACGGTTCGCCGCCGACCTGTGCGCCCGTCTCGTCCACCTGCCCGCGCACGGGGGCGGGCTCCGGCTGCGCGCCATCGCCGACGTGGTCTGACCGGGCGGACGGGTGACGCGGACCCGGTTCATGGTGCTGTCCGCGCACCCGGCCGGGCGGGTCTGGTGGGGTGGAGACCTGGTTCATGGTGCTCTCTGCCGTCGAAGAGGTGACGCGGACCCCGGTGAGCCGGGAGAATGCCGAGAAGTCATGACTTAGGCCACAAGTGGGGAATATCGTGCCCGACCTCGCGTCTCTGCGCCCAGGGGACCCCGCCTCGGTGGGGGCGTACACGCTGGCCGGGCGGATCGGCGAAGGCGGGCAGGGCCTCGTCTACCTCGCCACCGCCCCCGACGGCGGCAAGGTGGCCGTCAAGCTGCTCCGCGCCGACCTGGCCGGGAACGAGGAGGCCTCGGTACGGTTCGTCCGCGAGGTCGAGCTGGCCCGGCGGGTGGCGCCGTTCTGCACCGCCCAGGTGATCGAGACGGGGCTGGCCGACGGGCGGCCGTACATCGTCAGCGAGTACATCGACGGCCCCACGCTGACCGACGTGGTGCGGAACGAGGGCCCCCGCTCCGGCACGCCGCTGCACCGGCTGGCGATCGGCACCGTCACCGCGCTGGTCGCCATCCACCAGGCCGGGATCGTGCACCGCGACTTCAAGCCGTCCAACGTGGTGCTGGGCCCGGACGGGCCGCGCGTGATCGACTTCGGCGTCGCCAAGGCGCTGGACCTCGGCTCCACGCTCACCGGCAGCGCCATCGGCACGCCGTCGTACATGGCGCCCGAGCAGTTCGACGGCGGGAACCCGGGCGCGGCGGCGGACATGTTCGCCTGGGCCTGCACGCTGCTGTTCGCGGCCTCGGGGCAGGCGCCGTTCGGGCAGGACAGCGTCCCCGCCGTGGTCAACCGGATCATGAACACCGAGGCGGACGTGGGCGTCATCGCCGACCCCGCGCTCCGCTCCCTGGTCGCCGACTGCCTGGCCAAGAACCCGTCCCGGCGGCCCACCGCCCAGCAAGCCCTCATGCGCCTCCTCGGCCAGGCCCAGCACACCCCCGGCCCCTCCGCACCACACAGCCCACCGGCCGCGCCCACCGGCCCCTCCGGTCCTCACGAGCGAGTGGGGGCGTTTCCCTCCGGTCCCGGCGGGCCGTCGGGACCGACTCCAGGTGGCGGGGCTCCGAACGGGCCCGTGGGGTCGTTCCCGGGTGAGGCCCCGCGATCCTCTCCGGGTGGGGTGCCTGGCAGCGGGGGCTTCTCCGGTGCGGGTGGGCCCGCGGCCGGGTTGCTGTGGCAGGGGAGTGCGGCTGCCGCGGGGCCGCATCCGCCGCCTGCCTCGCCGGGAGAGAAGGGGCGCGGGACGGGATGGATCGTGGCGGGGGCGGCGGTGGCCACGGCCCTGCTGGTGGCCGCAGGGGTCTTCGTGGTGAACAGGGTCTCCGCCGGGGCCGACGCGCCTCCTGCCGCCACCCGGACGACGCCTGCCCCGGCGGCCGAGACCAGGACGATCCGGCTTCCCGAGACCTCCGTCACCGTCGAGGAACGGTCGTCCGACCCCGTGAAGCTGGTCTCGTACACGATCGACGGCGGCAAGAAGCTCTTCATCCGGCAGCCCGGCACCGACCGGTTCCGCCACGACTCGCGGTACTTCGAGTACGTGCTCGACCACGACGGGACCCGGGCGCTCGGCACCGACGCGCAGTACAGCGACGACGAGAAGGCGACGGTGTCGGTCGTCGACCACCGGACGGGCACCGGACGCTCGATCGAGGTCAGCGCCAGGCCGGTCTTCCCCACCACCCCGCGCTGGTCGCCCGACGGCAGGCTCGCCCTGGTCACCCTGTACCGGACCACCGCCTCGGACAGCGTCCCGTACGGGTACGGCATCGTCGACGTGACGGCCGGGACCGCTCGCACGTACGAGATCAAGGAGCAGGGCGCGGGCACCTGGCGGTTCTTCTGGAACGCCGCCGGCGACGAGGTCGGCACCTGGGTGGACGGCCGGATGACGTTCTACGACCTGAACGGCCGGAAGGCGCGCACGGTGCCGGAGGCGGGCACCCCGGTCTGGGTGGAGGGCGACGACGTGGCCCCCGGCGGCGACCGGTTCCTCGCGCACTGCGCGTCCTCGGCGACGACCATCTGCGCCCATCCCACCGGCGGCGACGGCGAGCCGGTCCGGGTGCCGTTCACCAGTCAGCGGCTGATCGGCTGGTGGGGTGAGGAGCATCTGGCCGTCTGGCGGGCCAAGGGCACCGGGTACGAGGCCGTGCTGATCGACCTGGCGGGGAAGGTACACAGGGTGCTCGCGACCGCGCCGGCGCGGGCGGAGCTCGACACGATGGTATTCCGATTCAGCAGGGGCACGCCCTAGAGGACGGAGGGTCCGCCTTGGACCAGACAGCGCCGGACGACACCGTGAGCATCACCGTCATCGGGACCGGCTCGGCCGACGCCGCGCCCGACGTCATGCGTCTGCAGGCCGGGGTCGAGGTCCGGGCGCGGTCGGCGGCGGAGGCGTTCGCCGCGGCGCGGGCCGCCGCCGCGAGGCTGGCCGGGGCGCTGGGCGGGGCCGGGATCGCGCCGCACGACCTGCGCACCACCGAGCTGTCGCTCGGCCCGGAGTACGAGGCGTACCCGAAGGTGTCGGCCTACCGGGCGGCGCAGGGCGTGGAGGCGGTGGTGCGCGACCTGGAACGGGCCGACCACGTCATCGACACGGTGGCGGGCGTGGGGGAGGAGGCCAGGCTGCACGGGATCGCGTTCGAGGTGTCCGACCCGGAGGCCGCCCTGACGGCGGCCAGGGAAGCCGCGTTCCGCCAGGCGGCCGCCCGGGCGGCGCAGTACGCGGGCCTGGCCGGGCGGCCGCTGGGCCGGGTGGTCTCGATCAGCGAGGAACTCCAGAGCCCGCCGGTGCCGATGGCGCGGACGATGGCGGCCGAGGACTCGGTGCGGCCCGGACGGCAGGCGATGCACGTCACCGTCCGGGTCGGCTACGCCTTCGACCACTAGGCGCGCTGATCAGGCCAGGGCCAGCATCCGGTCCAGGGCGACACGGGCCCAGTGGGCGGTGTCCTCGTCGACCGTGATCTGGTTGACCACCTCGCCCAGCGCCAGCGACTCCAGCGCCCACACCAGGTGCGGCAGGTCGATCCGGTTCATGGTCGAGCAGTAGCAGACCGTGCGGTCCAGGAACGACACGCTCTTGTCGGGGAACATCTGGGCGAGCCGCTTGACCAGGTTGAGCTCGGTGCCGATGGCCCAGGCCGACCCGGAGGGCGCCTCGCGCAGCGTCCTGATGATGTACTCGGTGGAGCCCACGTAGTCGGACTTCACCACCACTTCGTGCCGGCACTCGGGGTGCACCAGCACGTTCACGCCCGGGATGCGCTCGCGTACGTCGTCCACCGACTCGGCCGTGAAGCGGCCGTGCACCGAGCAGTGGCCGCGCCACAGGATCATGCGCGCCCGCTCCAGCTCCTCGTTCGTCAGCCCGCCGTTGGGCCGGTGCGGGTTCCACACCACGCAGTCGTCGAGCGACAGGCCCATCTCCAGCACGGCGGTGTTGCGGCCGAGGTGCTGGTCAGGCAGGAACAGCACCTTCTCGCCCTGCTCGAACGCCCACGTCAGGGCGCGGCGGGCGTTGGACGAGGTGCACACCACGCCGCCGTTGCGCCCGCAGAACGCCTTGATGTCGGCGCTGGAGTTCATGTACGTGACCGGGACCACGCGCCCGTCCAGCCCGGCGTCCTCCAGCGCCTCCCAGGCCTCCTCGACCTGGTCGAAGGTGGCCATGTCGGCCATGGAGCAGCCCGCGGCCAGGTCCGGCAGGACCACCCGCTGGGCGTCGGTGGTCAGGATGTCGGCCGACTCGGCCATGAAGTGGACCCCGCAGAACACGATGTACTCGGCCTGCGGCCGGGCGGCGGCCTGCTGGGCCAGCTTGAAGGAGTCGCCCGTGACGTCGGCGAACTGGATCACCTCGTCGCGCTGGTAGTGGTGGCCCAGCACGAACAGGCGGTCGCCGAGCGCCTCCTTGGCCTTGCGCGCCCGTTCGACCAGCTGAGGGTCGGACGCGGGCGGCAGCTCGCCGGGGCAGTCCACCCCTTTCTCGCTGTGCGGATCGGCCCCCTGGCCGAGCACGAAGAGCGGAAGTCCGGTCTGGGTGGTCATCGCCCTACCCCCTTATCGTCCAAGTGACGATTCATGATTACACACCCAGAAGACCGATTTGTCCCTGGGGGGCGGACGGGAATGTGTAGCACCGCCCCGGTGTTGGTAGCGTCAATAGCAGGACGTCGGATACAGACCCGGTTAGGGAGTCAGCAGATGACGGTTGAGAGCAGCGAGACCACGGCGCAGGGCCTGATCCTGACCGACGCGGCCGCAGCCAAGGTCAAGAGCCTGCTCGAGCAGCAGGGTGAGGAAGGTCTGCAGCTGCGGGTCGCCGTGCAGCCGGGGGGTTGCTCGGGGCTCCGCTACCAGCTCTTCTTCGACGACCGTTCCATGGACGGCGACGTCGTGACGGACTTCGGCGGCGTGAGCGTGGTCACCGACCGGATGAGCGCTCCCTATCTGATGGGCGCCACCATCGACTTCGTCGACTCGATCGAGAAGCAGGGCTTCACCATCGACAACCCGAACGCCACCGGCTCGTGCGCCTGTGGCGACTCGTTCAACTAGTCGATCATCCGCTCGGTCGGTGGTCAAGGCCCCGTCCCGCCTTTGTGCGGACGGGGCCTTCGCGTAGGCTCGTGGCGCTCAACTGGCCTGCTGACAACGAGGAAGAAGAATCCCGTGCGCATCGCCGTCACCGGCTCCATCGCGACTGACCACCTGATGAACTTTCCCGGCAGCTTCGGCGACCAGCTCATCGCCGAGCAACTCGACCGGGTGTCTCTGTCGTTCCTGGTCGACGACCTGCAGATCCGGCGTGGCGGCTGTGCGGCCAACATCGCCTTCGGCATGGCGTGCCTGGGGCTGAGGCCCATCCTGGTCGGCGCGGTCGGCAACGACTTCGCCGACTACCGCTCCTGGCTGGAGCGCCACGGCGTCGACTGCGACTCCGTGCACGTCTCCGAGACGCAGCACACCGCGCGCTTCCTGTGCACCACCGACGAGAACCACAACCAGATCGCCTCCTTCTACACCGGGGCGATGGCCGAGGCGCGGCTCATCGAGCTGCAGCCCGTCGCCGACCGGGTGGGCGGCCTGGACCTGGTGCTCGTCGGCCCGAACGACCCCGACGGCATGCTCCGCCACACCGACGAGTGCCGCCACCGCGGCATCCCGTTCGCCGCCGACATCTCCCAGCAGCTCGCCCGGATGGCCGACGAGCAGATCCGCCAGCTCGTCGACGGCGCCGCCTACCTGTTCTCCAACGACTACGAGAAGGGCCTGATCGAGCAGAAGACGGGCTGGTCCGACGCTGAGGTGCTGAGCCGCGTCGGCGTCCGGGTCACCACGCTCGGCCCCAAGGGCGCGGTCATCGACCGCGAGGGCGAGCCGTCCCTCCACGTCGGCCCCGCCCCCGAGCGCGGCAAGGCCGACCCGACGGGCGTCGGCGACGCCTTCCGCGCCGGGTTCCTGGCCGGCCTGTCGTGGGGGATGTCCCTGGAGCGGTGCGCCCAGATCGGCAACCTCACCGCCACGCACGTGCTGGAGCGCGTCGGCGGCCAGGAGTACGAGCTGCGGCAGCAGGAGTTCATGGAGCGCTTCACCGAGGCCTACGGCGCCGACGCCGCCGCCGAGATCGCCCCGCACATCCGCTGCTACCACCCGTGACCCGGAGCGCGCCCCCGCCGCCGCGGCGGGGGCGCGCGACCGGCGCTAGCTCGTCGCGTAGACCCGCTGCACGAACTCCGCGAGCTGGTGCTCGGGCAGGTGGCGGGCCAGATCGGCCTCGCTGATCATGCCGATCACGCGGTTGCCGCGCATCACCGGCAGCCGCTTGATCTGGTGTTCCTCCATGCGGGCCAGCGCCTCCTCGACCGTCGCCTCGGCGGGCACCCACACCAGCCCCGTCGCCAGGTCGCCGGCCCGCACCCGGGCCGGGTCGTGGCCCAGGGCCACGCACTCCACCACGATGTCGCGGTCGGTGATGATGCCGGTCACCCGGTCGTCCAGGCAGACCGGCAGCGCGCCCACCCCGTGCTCGCGCATGAGCTGCGCCGCCCGGTCGAGCGTCTCGTGCGCCTGGACGCACTCCACGCCCCGGCTCATCAGGTCGCCGGCGGTGTTGGTCATCTCTTTCGCCCCCCTCTGCGAAGAATGCTTCTCAGGGGGGTTACCCCGTACCGGGCGGCTCAGTAGTTGCGCCGCACGTGGATCGCCCAGCCCCCCTCGGGCAGCTCGTACGACCCGACGTGGTGGTGGGACTTGAGCCGGCACCACGCCGGTACGTCCGTGTAGGCCGCCGGGTCGTCGGCCAGCACGGCCACCACCGCGTTGAGCGGGACGTCGTTGATCTGCTGCGCGAGCATGATGATCGGGATCGGGCACTTCTTCCCCAGCGCGTCGATCGTGAGCATCGGCTGCGTGGCCTCGGTCATGCGACTCCTGCGTCCTCGCGGATCCGGCGCACCAGCTCGGGCAGTACGGCGAGGAACCTGTCGACCTCGGCCGCGGAGACGCCCCTGGGCAGCGACACCCGGATGTTCCCATGCGTGAGCACGCCCATCGCCTCCAGGACGTGCGATGGACGAAGCGTACTAGCCGTGCACGAACTCCCGGACGAGACCGCGAACCCGGCCTTGTCGAGCTCGGTCAGCAGCACCTCGCCGTCCACGTACAGGCAGGAGAACGTGACGATGTGCGGCAGCCGGTCGTCCGGGTCGCCGATCACCTCCACGTCCGGCACCGTCTTCGGCACCGTCTCCCTGATCTTGTCGACCAGCGCCGACAGCCTGGAGCGTTCCCGGGCGGCCTCGGCCGTCATGGCCCGCAGCGCGGCCGCGGCCGCCACGATGCCCGGCACGTTCTCGTACCCCGGCACGCGCCCGCGCTCCCGCTCGTCCTCGGGCAGGTACGAGCGGAACCGGGTGCCCTTCCGCACCGCCAGCACGCCCACGCCCGGCGGGCCGCCCCACTTGTGGGCGCTGGCCGTCAGCACCGACCAGCCCTCGGGCACCGGCATCCGGCCCGCCGTCTGCGCCGCGTCCACCAGCAGCGGCACGCCGAGACGCCGGCACGCCGCGGCGGCCTCGCCCACCGGCTGGACCGTGCCGACCTCGTGGTTGGCCGTCTGCAGGCACGCCAGGGCCGTGTCGGGGCGCGTCACCGCCTCGGTGAACGCGGGCAGATCGACCCGCCCGAGCCGGTCGACGCCGACGGTCTCGACGCTGCCGCCGTCGCGTTCGTGCAGGCGGGCCGCGTGCAGCACGCTGGAATGCTCGACGGCGGAGGTGACCAGGTGACGGCCCACCCGCCGTCTGCCCTGTATTGTGCCCAGCAGACCGAGATGCACGGCCTGCGTGCCGGATGAGGTGAAGGTCACCTCGTCGGGCCGCGCGCCGAGCGCCTCGGCCACCTCCGTGCGGGCCTGCTCCAGCAGCAGGCGGGCACGGCGGGCCTGGTTGTAGAGCCTCGCGGGATCGGCCCAGCCGACGTCGATGGCCGCCAGCAGCGCCTCTCGCGCCTGGGGGTGCAGCGGCTCGGTTGAAGCCGCGTCGAAGTACGCCACGAGTCCTATGATCCCACTCGTGGCACGCCACGGAGGGGGCGCGCGGAAGGGCGAGCCCCTTGCGCGCTAATGTGTCTTTCTGCAATCAGCTGTGCAACAGGAAATACGAGCGCCCGGGAGAGACTCCTGGGCTTCATCTGTGGGGTAGGCGATCCGTGAGTCCGACCCGCCGTTCGACGCGGCGTTCGTTGGCCCGGCGTAGAGTGCCGCGCGCCGCCGCTTTGGCGTTGCTTCTGGCCTCCGCTACGGCGTGTGCAAATGATGTCCCCGAGGCGGACTGGTCCCGAGGGCTGCTGCCCGAGGCGATCACCCGGGAAGGGGAGACCGTCACTGCCCTGTGGAACGGAGCGTGGATCGCCGCGCTCGCCATGGGCGGTCTTGTCGTCGGCCTCATCATTTGGGCATGCCTCTTCCACACCAGGCGCAGGGCCAAGGCGGATCTTCCGCCGCAGGTTCGCTACAACCTGCCCATCGAGATGCTCTACACGCTGGTGCCGCTCGTCATGGTGTCGGTGTTCTTCTTCTTCACCGCCCGTGACACCGAGGAGCTGACCCGCGTCACGGGTGACGCCCAGGTGAAGGTCAAGGTGGAGGCGTTCCAGTGGAGCTGGCGCTTCACCACCACGACCGCCGACGGGAAGACTCTGCAGCCGGTGACCGGCATGCCGGTCAGCGAGTACGAGAACGGCCCGCAGCTCGTGCTGCCGGTCGACACGACGGTGGAGTTCGACCTCTACACCGAGGACGTCATCCACTCGTTCTGGGTGCCCGACTTCCTGTTCAAGCGGGACATCATCCCGGGCATCCCTGAAGACAGCCCGGGACGCAAGTTCGAGATCACCACGCTCGGCAAGACGGGCGTCTACGCCGGCCGCTGCGCCGAGCTGTGCGGTGTCGACCACAGCCGCATGCTCTTCTCGGTCAAGCTCGTCGAGAAGGACGAGTTCAACCAGTACGTCGCGTCCAACCAGGCGGGGAGTGCCCAGTGACCGCCATCCAAGATTCCCTCACCACACCGGCTCCGCCGGTTCAGCGGCCCACCTCCAAGGGCCGCATCCTCGCCAAGTGGCTGTCCTCGACCGACCACAAGGTGATCGGCAACCTCTACCTGATCACCTCGTTCATGTTCTTCCTGGTCGGCGGCATCATAGCGCTGATCATGCGGGCCGAGCTGGCCGCTCCTGGGCTGCAGTTCACCTCGAACGAGCAGTTCAACCAGCTGTTCACCATGCACGGCACGATCATGCTGCTGATGTTCGCGACGCCGCTCTTCGCGGCCTTCGCGAACGCGGTGATGCCGCTGCAGATCGGCGCCCCCGACGTGGCCTTCCCCCGGCTCAACATGGTGAGCTACTGGCTCTACCTGTTCGGCAGCCTCATCGCGATGTCGGGCTTCCTCACCCCTGACGGCGCGGCGTCCTTCGGCTGGTTCGGCTACGCGCCGCTGTCCAACACGGTCTACTCGCCGAGCATCGGCGGCGACCTGTGGATCATGGGCCTGGTGATGTCGGGTCTGGCCACCATTCTCGGTGCGGTCAACTTCATCACCACGATCATCTGCATGCGCGCGCCCGGCATGACCATGTTCCGGATGCCGATCTTCACCTGGAACGTGCTGCTCACCAGCATGCTCGTGCTGATGGCCTTCCCCGTGCTGGCCGCCGCGCTGCTCGCGCTGGAGTCGGACCGCAAGTTCGGCACCCACATCTTCAGCTCCGAGGTCGGCGGGCCGATGCTGTGGCAGCACCTGTTCTGGTTCTTCGGCCACCCCGAGGTCTACATCATCGCGCTGCCGTTCTTCGGCATCGTCACCGAGATCCTGCCGGTCTTCAGCCGCAAGCCCGTCTTCGGCTACATCGGCCTGGTCGGCGCGACCATCGCCATCGCCGGCCTGTCGATGACGGTGTGGGCGCACCACATGTACCCGACGGGTCAGGTGCTGCTGCCGTTCTTCTCGTTCATGACGTTCCTGATCGCGGTGCCGACCGGCGTGAAGTTCTTCAACTGGGTCGGCACGATGTGGCGGGGTCACCTGAGCTTCGAGTCGCCGATGCTCTACTCGATCGGCTTCCTGGTGACCTTCCTGCTCGGTGGCCTGACCGGTGTCATCCTGGCCTCGCCGCCGCTCGACTTCCACATCAGCGACACCTACTTCGTCGTCGCCCACTTCCACTACGTGGTCTTCGGCACCGTGGTGTTCGCGATGTTCGCCGGGTTCTTCTTCTGGTGGCCCAAGCTCACCGGCAAGATGCTCGACGACAAGCTGGGCAAGCTGCAGTTCTGGCTGCTGTTCATCGGCTTCCACATGACGTTCCTGGTGCAGCACTGGCTGGGCATGCTGGGCTTCCCGCGCCGCTATGCCGACTACGGCGTCAACGACGGGTTCACCGACCTCAACATGCTCTCGTCCGTCGGCGCGTTCGTGCTCGGCGCGTCTACGCTGCCGTTCTTCTACAACGTCTGGAAGACCTGGCGTACGGCGCCGAAGGTGACCGTCGACGACCCGTGGGGCTACGGCGGTTCGCTTGAGTGGGCGACCTCCTGCCCGCCGCCGCGGCACAACTTCACCAAGCTTCCTCCCATCCGGTCCGAGCGTCCCGCGTTCGACCTCAAGTACCCGCACCTGTCCGCCAAGCCCGTGCCGGAGGTGGAGGACTGATGAAGGTCCAAGGTTGGCTTTTCATGCTGGTCGGCGTCTTCTTCGCCGGCGTCACCGTCGCCTACTGGTTCTGGACCAAGGCGTCGACGGGCGTCGGTGAGCCGGTCGGCACCACGGCGATGGCCATCTCGGTCGGGTTCGCCTTCATGATCGGCTACTACCTGATGTTCACCGCGCGGCGCATCGGCGCGCAGCCGGAGGACAACAAGCAGGCCGACATCAGCGACGGCGCCGGCGAGGTCGGCTTCTTCAGCCCGAACAGCTGGTGGCCGCTGTTCGTCTGCCTGGCGGCGGCCTTCACCTTCGCCGGGCTCGTCATCGGCCTGTGGATGTTCATCATCGGCGTGTTCCTGGTGATCATGGCGCTGATCGGGTTCGTGTTCCAGTACTACCGGGGCCACTTCTCGCACTGAGTCCCCGCCGAAAAGCGGGCGTCCTTCTTCGGAGGGGACGCCCGCTTTTTGGTGTTCTTTGCCGGGATGCGGAGGTGGTCGAGAGATCACTCCGGGTAATAAGACCGGTGAATCTGCTCGACTCGGACGGGGGGTGCTCGTGTCGCGCGTAGCGAATCGATCGTGGGGCCGGGGCCTGTGCATGGGCATGAGCGTGAGCCTGGTCGCGCTGCTGACGGCGTGCTCGGCGAGCAACGCGGCGGAGGAGGACCGCCAGGCGGCGCCCGACGCCACCGTGACGATCCAGCCGGCCGACCGGGCGGCAGAGGTGCCGACGGACCAGGCGGTCGTCGTGGCGGCCCACGGAGGCACACTGAAGAGCGTCACCGTACAGAGCAAGGAGGGCACCCTTCCGGGCGTGCTGAGCGCCGACAGGACCCGCTGGCGCAGCACCGACACCGCGCGGCCCGGGGCCACCTACACGATCAGCACCGTCGCGGCCAACCCCGACGGCAAGCAGACCGAGAAGACCAGCACGTTCTCCACCATCAAGGCGGCCGGCACCTTCGACATCAAGAGCATCTCGCCCAGCAAGGAGACCACCGGGCTGACCGTCGGCGTCGGCATGCCCATCATGATCGCCTTCGACCAGCCGATCACCGATCGCGTGGCTGTCGAGCGCAACCTGCTCGTCCGTACCTCCAAGCCCGTCGAGGGGGCCTGGCACTGGTTCGACGACCAGCGCGTCGACTTCCGGCCGCGCGAGTACTGGCCGGCGCACACCGACGTGCGGGTGGAGGCCAACCTGGCGGGCGTGAGCGGTGGCAAGGGCATGCACGGCAAGCGCGACGTGGCCATCGACTTCCGCATCGGCCGCTCCCAGATCACCAAGGGGAGCGTCAACGAGCACGTCCTCGTCGTGCGGCGGAACGGCAAGAAGATCCGCGAGATGCCGATGAGCGCCGGTCGAGGCGGAGTCATGAAATATCACACGACTTCGGGCATCCATCTGGCGATGTCCCGCGAGCCGGTCACCGTCATGACCTCGCCCGACGCCGGGCCCGGCCAGTCCGGCTACTACCGGCTGACCGTCTACAACACGGTGCGCATCTCCAACAGCGGCGAGTACATCCACAGCGCCCCCTGGTCCGTCGGCTCCCAGGGGCGCGCCAACGTCAGCCACGGCTGCGTGAACATCAGCCCGGCCAACGCGGCCTGGTACATCAAGAACACCCTGATCGGCGACCCCATCGTCATCACCGGCTCCCCGCGCCAACTGGAGCCGACGAACGGCTGGGGGCACTGGCAGGAGACCTGGAAGCAGTGGCTCCAGTGGAGCTCGCTGAAGGACGGGCCGACGCTGCCGTTCTCCTGACCCGTACGCCGCCGGTAGCGCGGAGGAGAGGGGCGGGGCCGAGAAAGGCCCCGCCCCTCTCCCTGGCCGTAGAAGGGGCGTGAGAGCCCTCAGGCCCTCTCTGCCTGGTTGTAAACGGGCGTGAGAGCCGTCAGGAGGCGATGGCGCGGCTGGTCTCGATCCAGCGGTCTAGGGTGGCCGAGGCCTGGCCGGAGTCGACGGCCTGGGTGGCGCGGGCGTAGGCGTCGATCATCGCCGAGTCCAGGTCGCCGCCGGGGCCGTCGAGCGCGACCAGGGCGGCGGCCGCGTTCAGCAGGACCGCGTCGCGGACCGGCCCGGTCTTGCCGCCGAGCAGGTCGTGCACCGCCTGCGCGTTGAAGGCCACGTCGCCGCCGCGCAGGGCGCCCACCTCGGCGCGGGGGATGCCGAGCACCGCCGGGTCGAAGGTGGTCTGCGTGGCGGTGCCCTCGTGGACCACCCACACGGTGGAGGTGGTGGCGATGGTGAGCTCGTCGAGCCCGTCGTCGCCGCGGAAGACCAGCGCCGAGACGCCGCGCTCGGCGAAGACCCCGGCCAGCACCGGGAGCATGCGCGGATCGTACACGCCGATCGCCTGCGCGGTGGGGCGGGCCGGGTTGGTGAGCGGCCCGAGGAAGTTGAAGACGGTGGGGACGCCGATCTCCTTGCGGGTCGGCCCGGCGAAGCGCAGCGCCGGGTGGTAGACCGGCGCGAAGCAGAAGGCGATGCCCGCCTCGGTGGCCACCCGGGCGGTCTGCTCGGGGGTCAGGTCGAGCTTGATGCCGAGGTGTTCGAGCACGTCGGCGGCGCCGCACGAGGAGGAGGCGGCGCGGTTGCCGTGCTTGACCACGCGGGCGCCCGCCGCCGCGGCCACGATGGCGGCCATCGTGGACACGTTCACGGTGTGGGCCCGGTCGCCGCCGGTGCCGACGACGTCCACGACCGGTCCTTCGACGTGCAGCGGCGTGGCGAGGTCGAGCATCGTGCGGGCCAGGCCCGTCACCTCGGCCACCGTCTCGCCCTTGGCGCGCAGCGCGACCACGAAGGCGGAGATCTGGGCGGGGGTGGCGGTGCCGGACATGATCTCCCGCATCGCCCACGCCGTCTCGTCGGCCGTCAGGTGCTCCCCGGACAGGAGCGCGGAGAGTATGGCAGGCCAGGTCGTCCGCGAGTCCACGTCAGGCTCCCTACTTGGCGGTGAGGCGGCCGGCGAGGCGGCGGCGCATGAGGTCGGCGACGGTGTCGGCCAGGAGCATGGGCTCCAGGGGCTGGGACACGACCGCCTCGGCCTTGGACCACTCGGCCAGCCAGCGGTCGTCGCGCCGGGCGATGATGAGGCAGATGGGCGGGCAGTCGTAGACCTCGTCCTTGGCCTGGCGGGCGACGCCCATGCCGCCCGCGGGCTGGGTCTCGCCGTCGAGCACGGCCACGCCGATCTCGCCCGAGCCGAGCCACTGGTGGACCTTGGGCTCGGTGGCGCACTCCACGATCTCCACGAAGGGCACGTCCGCGGCGGGCCGCCGGCCGATCGCCTGCACGACCTGCTGACGGGTGGCCGCGTCGTCGCTGTAGACGAGGATCTTCATCGTGTCGTCGGTGCTCACGGTCGCACTCACTATCGGTCGTATCGGTAGGGTCATCTGGGATCGTACCGTCGGCACGGGTGTGCGGGCTCAGTCGCCGCCCTAGACGGTCGATTTGCCCGGATTGTCCCAGGTCGGATGCCTGATAGTTCCCGCTAACGGGGGGTCGTGCGTCGGACCGACCACCAGAGCCGCAATAATGCTGCCCGTGGCGACAGCATCCGCAATTACTTCGACGACGACAGGTCAGCCGTACCGCAGACCGAACCTGGTCAGCGTGGGTACGATCGTCTGGTTGTCCTCTGAGCTCATGTTCTTCGCGGCGCTGTTCGCGATGTACTTCACCATCCGGTCGGTGAGCGTGGGCCAAGGCATCGAGTGGAGTCCGGCATACGTACAGTTGGGCGCCTCAACCGAGGGCCTGGCTCACCTGAACATCCCGTTCGCGACGGCCAACACGACGATCCTGGTTCTGTCCAGTGTGACGTGCCAGCTCGGCGTGTGGGCCGCTGAAAAGGGGCAAGTCAACAAGCTCAGGTTCTGGTACTTCGTCAGCTTCATCATGGGCTCGGTGTTCATCGCCGGCCAGCTGTGGGAGTACATCGAACTGGCGAGCGAGGGCGCGACTCTGTCCGCCAACCCCTACACGTCGGTGTTCTACCTCACGACGGGCTTCCACGGCCTGCACGTGACCGGTGGACTGATCGCGTTCCTGTTCATGCTGGGACGTACGTACGCCGCGAAGCGCTTCACGCATGAGCAGGCCACCAGCGCCATCGTCGTGTCCTACTACTGGCACTTCGTCGACGTCGTCTGGATTGGTCTTTTCGCGACCATCTACATCATTCGGTAAGGAACGGGATCTCTGTGACTAGGATCACCGCTTGGCGGCGGCATCCCCTCGCGAGATACGCCGTCCTGATTTTGGCGTTGGCGCTGGTCGGGACGGCATATGCCACCTTTGTGCAGGTGAGCAGGCCCGCTGACGCGGCGCTCGCGTCCGGCAAGGTGGACGACGTGGCGAGGGGCAAGAGCCTTTTCGAGGCTCACTGCGCCAGCTGCCACGGGCTCAACGCCGAGGGCACGTCGATGGGGCCGACGCTGATCGGCGTCGGCGCGGCCTCGGTCGACTTCCAGATGAGCACCGGCCGGATGCCGGCGACCAACCCGGCCGCCCAGGTGCCGCGCAAGCCGCTGCCCGAGTGGGTCGACAGCGCCAGCATCAGCGACATCGCGGCGTACGTGCAGTCGCTCGGCGGCGGTCCGACGGTGCCGTCCGGCGAGCAGGTCGACCCGGCGCTCGGCGACGCCGCCAAGGGTGGTGAGCTGTTCCGCGCCAACTGCATCCAGTGTCACAACTGGGCGGGCGCGGGCGGCGCGCTGACGCGCGGCAAGTACGCGCCCAGCCTGAACGAGTCCTCCCCCACTCAGATCTACGAGGCGATGCTCACCGGGCCGCAGGCGATGCCGGTCTTCAACGACACGACCATCACGCCCGAGCAGAAGCGTGACATGATCGCCTACATCGTCCAGGTGCGCGAGCAGAAGGACCCGGGCGGGTTCGCCCTGGGCCGGATCGGTCCCGTCACCGAGGGCCTCGTAGCCTGGATCGTAGGCGTCGTGGCCATGGTCCTCGCCGCCATCTGGATCACCGCGAAGAGACGACAGAAGTCATGACTGACAACGAGCACGAGATCGAGCAGCCGGACGAGCGCGTCCCGAAGCGCGTGATCGGCACTCCCGCACCGGGCACCTCGATGCTCGGTGAGGCGGAGGCGCGCGACGCCGGCGAGGCCGGGGGCGAGACCCCCGGCATCACGCTGCAGGACGAGCGGAAGGCGGGCAGGGCGGAGAAGATCGTCTCTCTCTGCTTCCTGATCACCTTCCTGGCGGGCATCGCCTTCCTCGTCTCCTACGTGGTGTTCCAGGTGGGCAGCCCCGAGGCGACTGGAACGTCCAACCTCGCGCTGGGCGGCTCCCTGACGCTGGCGGTGCTGGCCCTGGCCGTCGGCATCGTCGTCTGGGTCCGGCAGATCATGCCGAAGTACGCCCTTGTCCAGGAGCGCCACCTGATGGTCTCCGACGAGGACGACCGCGAGGTCGTGGCCGACACGTTCGTCGAGGGCGCCAACGAGAGCGGCTTCGTCAAGCGCAAGATGATGCGCCGCACGCTGCTGCTGGCCGCCGCGCCGCTCGGCCTGATCCCGCTGATCCTGCTGCGCGACCTCGACAACACCAAGATGAAGGCCACCAGCTTCCACAAGCTGCTGGCGCACACCGTCTGGGGCAAGAAGACCGACGACGGCAGGCTGCGGCGCCTGATCGTCGAGGGCACCGGCCAGCCGATCAGGGCGGCCGACTTCAACTCGCCCGGCGGCATCCTGTCGATCGTGCCCGAGGGCTACGAGCACGACATGAACGAGCTCGCCAAGTCGACGCTGATCCTGATCAAGTTCCGGCCCGAGGAGCTGAAGTCGGGCGTCAACATGAACTGGACGCACGACGGCATCGTGGCCTACTCGAAGATCTGCACGCACGTGGGCTGCCCGGCGGCCCTGTACGAGCAGACGACCCACCACATCCTGTGCCCGTGCCACCAGTCGACGTTCGACGCGGCCGACGGCGCCAAGGTCATCTTCGGCCCGGCCGCCCGGCCGCTGCCGCAGCTGCCGATCACCGTCGACAACGAGGGCTACCTCGTCGCGGCCGGCGACTTCCCGGTGCCGGTCGGTCCCAGCTACTGGGAGCGCGGTGACGCCGAGGCGGCGGCCCGGGCCAAGGGAGAACAGCCATGAGCCAGCTGACAACTGTTCCGAAGGCGGTCTCCGGGCCGTCCACCTGGCTGGACGACCGCCTGGGCGGCGCCAACTTCCTCAAGCGCAACATGCGCAAGATCTTCCCGGACCACTGGTCGTTCCTGCTGGGTGAGATCGCGCTCTACTCGTTCATCATCCTGCTGCTGACCGGTACATTCCTGACGTTCTGGTTCAAGCCGAGCATGGAGCACGTGATCTACAACGGCTCCTACGCGCCGCTGCAGGGCGTGGGGATGTCCGCGGCCTACGCGTCGACGCTGGAGATCAGCTTCGACGTCCGCGGGGGTCTCCTCATGCGGCAGATGCACCACTGGGCGGCGCTGCTGTTCGTCGCGGGCATGATGGCGCACATGCTCCGGGTGTTCTTCACCGGCGCCTACCGCAAGCCGCGTGAGATCAACTGGATCATCGGCATCCTGCTGCTGAGCCTGGCGCTGGCCGAGGGCCTCACGGGCTACTCGCTGCCGGACGACCTGCTCTCCGGCGCGGGCGCGCGGATCACCCAGGGTGTGGCCATCTCGCTGCCGCTGGTCGGCACGTACATCTCGTTCTTCCTGTTCGGCGGCGAGTACCCGGGCACCGACCTGATCTCCCGGTTCTACTCGCTGCACATCCTGCTCATCCCGGGCATCCTGCTGGCGCTGATCACGGCGCACATGGTGCTCATGTGGGTGCAGAAGCACACCCAGATGCCCGGCAAGGGGCGGACGAACCAGAACGTGGTGGGCGCGCCGTTCTACCCGGCGTTCATGGCCAAGGCGGGCGCGTACTTCCTGTTCACGCTCGGCGTGATCTCCGGGCTGGCGACCTTCGCCCAGATCAACCCGGTCTGGATCTACGGCCCGTACACCCCGGCCGACATCTCCGCCGGTTCACAGCCCGACTGGTACATGGGCTTCCTGGAAGGCTCGCTGCGCATCATGCCGGCCTGGGAGGTCAACCTGTTCGGCACCGCCCAAGCCGGCACACTGCCACTCAGTGTGATCATCCCGGCGCTGGTGCCACTGGGCCTGGTCATGACGGGTCTGGCGCTCTATCCGTTCCTCGAACAGTGGATCACCGGCGACCGCCGGGAGCACCACATCGCGGAGCGTCCGCGCAACAACCCGCACCGCACCTCGATCGGCATGGCGGGCATCTCGTTCTACGGCGTGCTCTGGCTGCTGGGAGCGAACGACGAGATCTCGGCGTTCTTCCACATCAGCCTCAACTGGACGACGTACGCCGGCCGCGTGCTGGTGTTCGCCGCCCCGGTGATCGCCTACATCATCACCTACCGGATCTGCCTGGGCCTGCAGCGCTCCGACGCCGCGGTCGTCCAGCACGGCGTGGAGTCGGGCGTCATCAAGCGGCTGCCGCACGGTGAGTACATCGAGGTCCACACGCCGATGGCGGAGGACATCGAGGCCCACGTGCGCGGCAAGGCGCCGGTGCCCATGCTGCCGGTGGCCGAGGACGGGGCCGGCATCCCGCCGAAGGGCATGCGCGGCCCGCTCGGCAAGCTCCGTGCCCGCATGTCCAAGGCCTACGGCGGGGAGAAGGTCCCGCTCGAAGCCGAGGAGCGGCACGAGGAGGAGCAGGTGGCGGTCGGCCCCGGCGAGGACCGGAGCTGACGCGCTGAGCTGACGGCAAGAGGGCCCCAGGCGATCGCCCGGGGCCCTTTTCGGCGTTCAAGCCAGGTGCGGTCACACCTGGCGATGAGGGGGAGAGTGGTCACACCTGGCAGTACGTGCGAGCACGCGGCGGTCACGCCTGGCAGCGCAGGAGGGAACGCGCCGGTTGTGCTGTCGCACTTGGCAGCGTGTGCGAGAGCACGGGGTGCCGTTCACACCGGAAAGTACGCGCGAGAACGCGGAATCGCCGCCACGTCCGGCAGCGGGTGAGAAACCTCGGTGAGGTCAGTCGGCCTCGGGCCAGCCGATGGAGAAGGCGGCCTCGAGGTCGTGCTTGGAGTAGGTGCGGAACGCTATGTGCGTCTCGGTGTTGAGCACGCCGGGCACCTTGTTGAGGCGGCCGGGAATGATCTCGGCGACCTGCTCGTACTCGGCCACGCGCACCATGGCCAGGAGGTCGTAAGCGCCGGTGATGGAGTAGACCTCGCTGACGCCGTCGATCGCGGCGATCGTCTCGGCGACCTCCGGGATGCGGTCCACTTCGGCGTTGATGTGAACGATAGCCGTGACCATGTCGCCTACTGTATCGAATCAGGGCAAAGGACGCCCTTCTCGGTGGCGGAGGCGGTCGCGGCCCTGGTAGGCGCGGTCGATGCGGGCCTTGTGGCGGGCCGCGCCCCGGGCGGGCAGGCTCCACTCGCCCTCGACCTCGACCAGCCGCACCCCGGGCGACTCCAGCCAGCGCAGGATGCACTCGGTCTCCTCGGCGCTGGCGGCGGGGATCGGCCCCGGGCCGGGGATGACGGTCTCGGCCCGGGCGGTGAGCGACTCGACGAACGGCGTGGGGTGGGCGCCGCGCGGCATCACCCCGGCCGCGGCGAGCCGGCCGTGGCGGATCACGTGGATGTCCCAGCCGCCGTCGAAGGCGGGGCTGGCCGCCACCAGGTGGGGGATGCGGGTGACGGCGGCGAGCCGCTGCATGCGGGCGGCGGTGCGGACGAACGCGGCCAGCCGGTCGCGGTCGACCGACGCCTCCTCGTAGCGCTGCTCGACCGACAGCCGCTCCATGCGGGCCGAGACCGCGGAGAAGACCGGGGTGGCGTCGAGCGTCATGGCCCGCCGCGCCGCCTCGGCGTGGACGCGGTAGTCGTCCTGGCTCTGCTTGCCCTCGCAGGGGGCGCCGCAGCGGCCCATCTCGTGCAGGACGCAGGCCGGGCGCCGGGTGCGCGTGCTGATCGGCTGGGTGCACTGGCGCAGCGGCACCGCCTCGTGCAGCGCGTTGCGGGCGTCGTCGGCCAGGCGGGTGCTGGAGAACGGGCCGAGGTAGGCGGCGCCGTCGTCCTTCACCTCGCGCACGATCGACAGGCGCGGGAACGCCTCCTGGGTGAGCTTGAGCCAGAAGACCTTCTCCGGAAAGCGGGACCTGCGGTTGTAGCGGGGTTTGGCGCCGCCGATCAGCCGCAGCTCGCGCACTTCGGCCTCCAGCGCCGTCGCGCAGACCACGTGGTGGACCCGCTCGGCGATGCCGATCATCTCGCGGATGCGCGGCCTGGTCTCGCTGGCGGTGAAGTAGGAGCGCACCCGGTTGCGCAGGTTGGTGCTCTTGCCGATGTAGAGGATCTCGCCGCGCTCGTCCTCGAAGAAGTAGACGCCGGGGGCGTGCGGCACCGACTCGGCGAGATGGCGCTTGCGCTGCTGCTCGGGCGTGGGGGCGCGGACGAACGACTTGAGCTCCTCCAGCGTGTGGACCTGGAAGGAGCCGGCCCGCTCGATGAGCCCGTGGAGCACGTCGACGGTGGCCTTGGCGTCCTGGAGCGCGCGGTGGCACGGCTCGGTCGAGGCGCGGAAGAACCGGGCGAGCGTGGCCAGCTTGCTGTTGGGCGTCTCGTCGCGGGTCAGCACCCGCCGGGCCAGGTCGACGGTGTCGACCACCGGGTTGACCGGCGGGGGATAGCCGTGGGCGGCGCAGGCGGCCTTGAGGAAGCGGGTGTCGAAGCTCGCGTTGTGGGCGACGAGCGTGGCCCCATGGATGAACTCCAGGAAGCTCGGCAGCACGGCCTCGATGCGCGGCGCCGCCATGACCATCGCGTCGGTGATGCCCGTCAGCACCGAGATGAACGGCGGGATCGGCCCGCCCGGGTCGACCAGGGTGGAGAACTCGCCCAGCACCTCGCCCGCCCGCACCTTCACCGCGCCGATCTCGGTGATCCGGTCGTCGGCCGGGGACCCGCCGGTGGTCTCGAGGTCGAACACCACGAACGTGACCTCGCTCAGCGGGGTGCCGAGCTCGTCGAGAGTGCCTTGAACGGGATCCACGTCCAAGACCATAGAGAGGATCACCGACAGTTCCAACGGCGGTCCCACGTGCGGCGCCTTTGACCATCGGCTGGTTCTCCGCCGACCGGGAGTTGACCGAATAGGCTTCCGTCAGAACCTTTCGTTACCCTGCCCTTGTGTCCCAGCAAAGACTCGCCGGTCGATACCTCCTGCTGCAGCCGCTCGGCAGCGGCGGGATGGGCCGGGTCTGGCTGGCCAGGGACGAGATGCTCGACCGCGAGGTGGCGGTCAAGGAGCTGACCCTGCCCGAGGGGCTGCCGCAGCAGGAGCGGGCCGAGCTGATCACCCGCGCGGTCCGCGAGGGGCAGGCCACCGGCCAGCTCCGCCACCCCGGCATCGTCGCGCTGCACGACGTGGTCGTCGAGCAGGACCGGCCCTGGCTGGTCATGGAGCTGCTGCGCGGCCGCGACCTGGGCACGGCGGTGCGCGAGCACGGGCCGATGCCGCAGGAGTACGCCGCCAGGATCGGCGCCGAGATGCTCGACGCGCTCTCCGCCGCGCACGCCCGCGGCCTGCAGCACCGCGATGTGAAGCCGGGCAACGTCTTCCTGACCGACAGCGGCAGGGCGGTGCTCACCGACTTCGGCATCGCCCGCCAGGAGGGCCAGGCGACGCTGACCGAGCAGGGCCTGATGATCGGCTCGCCCGGCTTCATCGCGCCCGAGCGGCTGGAGGGAGACCCCGGCGGCCCCGCCAGCGACGTGTGGTCGCTGGGCGCCACCCTGTTCGTCGCGGTGACCGGCCGCCCCGCCTACGAGGGCACGGCGGCCCAGCGCATCCGCGCGACCCTCACCCAGCCGCTGCCGCAGGTCCCGGGCAGGCTCGGCCCGGTGATCGCCGCCATGATGGCGCCCCACCCGGCCGCCCGGCCGCCCGCGCCCCAGCTGATCCAGGCGCTGCGCCAGGTCGCCTCCGGGCAGGACGCGCAGCTCCCGCTCCACCATGACGTCACCGCTCCCTCGTACGTCCGGAAACGCGGCAGGCCGCTGCTCTGGGTCGCCGTGGCCGCGGTCGCGGCGGTGGTGATCGCCGCCGCCACGGCCGCCGTCCTGCTCGTACGCGACGGCGCCGCGGGAGGCGTGCCCGAGGCGTTCACGGCGCCGATGGACGTGTGCTCGCTGCTCGGCCAGGAGGAGGTCGGCCGCTTCCTGCGTACGCGGCAGCCGCCCGAGGCGACGCCGGACAGCGACGAGGCCGGCCCGAGCTGCCAGTGGCCGCTCCAGAACAACGGCGTCGAACTGCAGGTGCAGAAGGACTCCGACACCCGCGACCCGTGGGCGATGACCCCCGCCTCCGCCCGCACCCTCTTCGCCAACCAGCGGCGCTGGTGGGACAAGTACGACACACTCCAGTGGGCCTGGCCCGAGATCGGCGTCAAGAACAGTCTCAACGTGACCCGCACGCCCCTGCGGCCGCTCGACGGCGTCGGCGAGGAGGCGTTCGCGTTCGAGCTGAAGGGCAAGACCGGCCGCGTCCACACCGCGATGGTCTACTACCGGCTGTCCAACCTGGTGGTCTTCGTCGGCTACACCACCATGTCCGAGCAGCTGGGCGACGACGACATCAAGCAGACGGCCCTCAACGCCGCCAAGGCGAGCGAACAGGCGCTGCGCAGTGCGGGCTGACGCGTACGTGCTCGCAGGCCGTTACCGGCTGCTGGAGCGGCTCGGAGAGGGCGGCGCCGGCACGGTCTGGCGGGCCCACGACGTGATGCTCAACCGCGAGGTGGCCGTCAAACAGGTGCGCGTCCCGCCCCGGCTGACCCCCGCCGAGCGGGCCGAGTTCGCCGACCGGGCGATCCACGAGGCGCGGGCCGCGGGGCGGCTGCGCGACCCCGCCATCGTCATGGTCCACGACGTCGTGCTCGACGGCGACCAGCCGTGGATCATCATGGACCTGGTCACCGGCCGCTCGCTCGACAAGGCGATCAAGGAGTTCGGGCCGCTGCCGCCGCCGGTCGTGGCCCGCATCGGCCTGAGCGTGCTCTCCGCGCTCCAGGTCGCCCACTCGCACGGCATGGTCCACCAGGACGTCAAACCCGCCAACATCCTGCTCGACGCCGACGGCTCGGCGATGCTCACCGACTTCGGCATCGCGGTCTCGATGGGCGCCGGGAGCGACCGCTACGGCACCGCGGGCTCGCCCGGCTACATGGCGCCGGAGCGGCTCAACGAACAGCCGTCTAGCCCCGCCTCCGACCTGTGGTCGCTCGGCGCCAGCCTCTACACCGCCGTGGAGGGGCGGCCGCCCTTCGACCGGCCCCACCCGGCCGCGATGGCCGCCGCCGTGCTGCTGCACGACCCGGCGCCTCCCGTGCAGGCGGGGCGCGAGCTCGGCGGGCTGCTGATCGCCATGCTCGCCAAGGACCCGGCCGCGCGCCCCACCGCCGATCAGGTCCGCCTGGCGCTGGAGCGCCTCCTCTCGCCGGGCCACGCCCCCGCGCCGCCGTCACGGCGCCGCGCGTGGTGGCTGGCCCCCGTGCTGCTCGCCGCCGCCGTGCTGCTAGGCGTCGGCGGCTGGTACGGATGGACGGCGCTCAACCAGGGCGAGCCGGGCCGCTACACGACCTCGCCCGACCCGTGCGGCCTGATCACCGGCGCCCAGGCCGAGCAGATCCTGGGCGGCGCCACCAAACCGGAGGCGAGCCGCGAGGGCGAGTGCCAGTGGCGCCGGCAGCAGGGCTCCCAGATGACCCACCGGCTGACCGTGCGCGTCTACCTGGAACGGCCCGACGGGTCACGCGGTGCCCCCGAGGTGGCGACCCGCCGGTTCGACCTGGAGCGGGCCAGCCGGCAGGCCGCCGAGGGCTCCATGCTGCGCGAACGGGTCGGCGCGGTCCGTGACGTGCCGGACACGGGGGAGGCGGCGTTCCTGCAGACCCGCTTCGAGTACTACGTCAACTCCCGCGAGACCGGCCGCGCCGACACCACCGTGCTGCTGCGCGACAGCAACCTGATCGCCGAGGTGGTCTGGCACCGGACGGACGTCCGCGAAGCCGGCGCGGCCGACGAGAAGAGCGCCGTCGCCGCCGCCGCGATGGTTGCGGGTGCGTTGCGAGGCTGACGGATTCAAGCGGCTTGCAACCCCGATGACTAGCATGTTTCCCCGCAAGTCATGGCATACCCCAGGAGTAACTGGTGCATCCCGGTAGCGAGAACGAGCCGCCGACCCCCCCTTCCCAGGCACCGGGCGGGCCCTTCCAGCCACCGGCGGCCCCCCAAGGCCCGTACCCACCCCAGACAGGCCCCCAAGGCCCGTATCCGCCACCCCCAGAGGGCCCGTACCCGTCTCCACACCCTCAAGGACCGCACCCACCCGGACCGCATCCTCATGGGCCGCACGGTCAAGGACCCCATCCCTCAGGGCCGCAGCCATCGGGGGCGCATTCGTCCGGGCCGCATCCTCAGGGGCCGTATCAGTCCGGGTCGTACCCGTCTGGGCCGTACTCCCAAGGACCCCACTCCTCAGGACCGCAGCCGACGGGGCCGCATCCTCAGGGCCCGCAGCCGTCGGGGCCTTACCCTCAGGGACCTCATCCCTCAGGGCCGCACCTTCAAGGGCCGCAGCCGTCCGGGCCGTACTCTCAAGGGCCGCAGCCGTCCGGGCCGTACCCTCAGGGGCCCCATCCCTCAGGGCCGCACCCTGAAGGGCCGCACCCTGAAGGACCGCATCAGTCTCCCGAGACGCATCAGTGGCTGCGGCCGACGCAGCAACTGCCACAGCCGCAACTGCCGACGCCCCGCCCGCCCGGGCGGCGCCCGTGGCTGCTGCCCCTGCTGGCCGCCGGCGCGGTCGTGCTGGCGGGCGGGGGAGCGGGCGGCTATCTGGTGTACGGACAACTCTCGCAGGACGACGGCCCCGACTCAGCGCAGCAGCAGCAGGCAGGCCCCGCAGCCTCCTCGGCGTCCACCGCCGCGTCACCCGTGACGGGCCCCGACGTCTGCGCGCTGCTGCCCCAGGAGGAGTCCGAAAGGCTGGTGCCGGGCGCGACCGTGGTCAAGGGCTCCCGGGAGACCCCGGCGGGCGTCATGTTCTCCTGCAACTGGCAGAACCAGCGGATCTCGCACGGGGATTACTGGCGCAACCGCGAGATCGACGTGAAGATCGACCAGTATCACGGCGAGGGCGCGAAGACCGGCCGGGCCGTGGCGCAGAGCACCTTCGAGTTCGGCTACGGCGGCGCGAAGTACCGCGAGACGGCCAAGCCGACCGCGAAGAAGGACGAGAAGGAGTACATCTCGCCGGTCAAGGACATCGACGGCGTGGGCGACGGCGCCTACGCGCAGTACACCTGGCGCCGGTCCGGCGAAGTCCTGTGGTACTCGTACGGCCAGGCCTGGGCCCGCGTCCACGACATGACGATCGAGATCAAGTATCAGGCCGGCCAGCAGCGCAAGGACGCCCAGATCCTCAGCAACGAAACCGTCCAGTCGATCACCGAGGAGAACGCGATCCGCGAGGTCACCCACCTCGTCAAGATCATCGCCGAGAACCTCGCCGACTGGAAGGCCAAGCACCCGGACGTGGTCGCCCAGCCGTACCCGACCGCCACGACGTCCCCGGAGGCGAAACCCAGCCCGTCGCCGACGGAACTGACGGTCTTCCCGGCCGCCTGCGAATCGGTCACTTCCACGGCCACCGCCCTGGTGCCGCGGCCGACCACCCGTGCCCGCGGCACCGAGGTGGGCAACGACACCCAGACCGAGTGCCGCTGGCTCAACCTGGACGTGCCCGGCGTGCAGGGCAAGACCCGGATCCGCAGCGTGCTCATCACCGTGCACAGCTTCACCAACCGGGCCGGGGTGGCCGACAAGACCGCGGCTCGTTCGTACTACTCGACCCAGCACGGACAGGACCGCTCCATGGCGAAGTCGTCGTTCGGCAACATCAAGTTCGGCCAGGTCCGCGAGATCAAGGGGCTGGGCGAGGCCGCCTACAGCTCCTACTCCCAGACCCGCAACGGCGACGTCCACGCCGGCAGCGGCAGCGTGATGGTGCGGCAGGGCTCGCAGGTCGTGGTCGTCGACTACGCCGGCGCCGACCGCCCCAAGGGCAAACCCGCCAACGCCCCCGAGGTCGAGATGATCCCGGATAAGGAGGCGCGGGCAGGCGCCCTCAAGATGGCCGAGGCCTTCCTGGCCGCGCTGGAGGAGAAGCCGATCGGCAGCTAGAGCTCCGGCACAATTTGACCCAAAGGGTCAAAGCCCTTGCAAGTCCGTTGCAAGCACCCTCAATACCGTTATGTCCGCGGGTGGCAGGTGAGCCGCGCGGACAGGGCGCGCCCAGCACAGGGGCATGGGTGCCGCACGGAGGGGGCCGCCGCGCGGCTCACCGCCGCTTGTAAGCCCAACAAGGCGAGCACACGTCATCCCCCATCCCCGAAGTCGCCGGAAGGCGAACACACGTCATCTGCCGAGCGCGGGAAGTCGGACACGCCGTCACCTGCGAAGCGCGGGAAGGGGAGCGCACCGTCCGAGCAGGGCGGGAAGGTGAGCGTGCCGTCACCTGCGAAGCACGGGAAGGGGAGCGCACCGTGCGCGAAGCGCGGGAAGGCGGACATGCCACCATGCGCCGAGCACAGTAAGGCGAGCGCGTCGTCATCCGAGGAGCAGCCCGGGAAGGTGAGCGTGGCGTCACCTGCCGAGCGCGGGAAGGCGAACATGCCGTCATCCGCGAAGAGCCGGGCCGTCAATCGAGAAGCGCAGGGCCGTCGTCCGAGAAGACCGGGCCGTCGTCTGCGAAGCGCGGGGGAGGGGAGCGCGTGGTCATCTGCCCCGGCCCCGCCTGCGGTCCTCTTCGTGGTGTCGGGGCAGGCCGCCGTCCTCTCCTGTTTCGTAGCGATGGCCGTCCGGGGCTGGGGGCCGGACTAGGAACGGGTCCAGCAAGCTCGGCACCGCACGTGCCGCGAGTTCCAGGACCTCTCCGCGGGCGGCGTCCACGATGTCGTAGTGCCCCGCTCCGGCCGCGGTCGTCGCCGAGACCGTCAGCAGCCCCGACCGGCGCTGGAAGAACGACTGGGTGATGGTCCACCCCACGATGCCGTCCCGGTCCAGCGCCACCGTGCGGCGGACGCCGGTGCCTCGCCGGCAGACCAGATGGCGCGGGCCCAGCGCGTGGCCCAGTGCTCGGTAGGCGTCGGCGGCCAGCCAGAGCGCGATCGGCACCCCGGCCACCACCCCCGCCATGAGCACCTGCCAGAACGGTCCCGTCCACCAGGAGACGGGCAGCCACCCCAGCCGGACCGCGCCCCACGCCGCCGCGACGGCCAGCCCCGCCGACCCCGCCAGGGTGACCAGCGCCGGCACGAACCGCCTGCGCCTGGCTGCGGGTGGGTGGGGGAGGGGGTCGGGCAGCACGGCGCCCGCGACTTCCGCCGCGATCCGGCCAGCCTGGGCGCGGGGCAGCGGCGGGGTCAGCGCGGCCACGTCCTCCGTCTCGTCGTCACCCTTCGCGGCAAGGCCGGTGGCGACCGCCTTGACCCGGGCACCCCCGCCCAGCCGCAGCAGCAGCGGCTCGCTGATCTCCACCCCGCGCAGGCGCCGCTCCTGAAGGGTGAGTGAGCGGTGGGTGAGCAGGCCGCGGTGGAGTCTTAGCCGGCCGGGCTCGCGCTCCAGCCTGTAGCGGCCCCAGGACTCGGCGAACAGCAGGAGCGCACCGGTCACGCCCACCGCCGCGTTCACCGCCAGCAGCAGCGGCACAGCCACCCAGGGCTCCCCGGTCACCCACCGCCACAGGGCCGCCGCGCTGTCCTCGGTGAGCACCTTCAGGCCCAGCACGTCGAGCACCTTGTAGAGGGCGCCCAGCACCAGCGCGCCGCCCGCGAACGACCACACCGACAGCGGCGCGAACCTCGCCCAGCCCCAGTCGAACGCGGCGATCGGGGAGTCGTGCGGCCGTTCCTCGTGGGGCAGCAGGAGAGCCCGCAATTCCTCGGCCCGGTGCCGGAGGAGCGCGTCGAGCGTCAGGTCGCCCTGAACGTCCGCGTGCTCGCCGGTGCCCACCTTGACCAGGGTCAGCCCGGACAGCCGCCGCACCGGATCGGCCCGCAGGTCAACGCTGCGGATCCGGTCACGCGGGATCGACCTGTGCTGGCGTACGGCGATTCCCGAACGCACCTCCAGCCGGTCGTCGGTCAGCCGCCAGCGGAAGGCGCGCAGCCGCGCCGTCTCGTACACCAGCACCGCCGCGACCACCAGCACGGCCGCCGCACCGCTTGCCGCGGCGATAGCCCCCGGCGTCCACTCGAGCCGGGTCAGCAGCCGGACCAGCACCAGCACCGCAGGCACCGCGACGGCCAGCGACTTGACCGCCGCCACCCGCAGGTTATGGCGCGGGAGCTCCTGCCACTCCTCCCGCGCCGTCGGCGCGACGTCCCCGGCCACCTCACGTCCTTCCATCCACTCACTCTTCCTTCCGCCGCGAGACTCATCACGCCGAGAAACCGCCGTCCTTGATGCCGCAACGGCAACGTGGTTTCACCCGTTTTCCTTCTGTCGCAGGGCTCGTCACACCGCCGAGCCGCCGTCCTTGCTGCTGCGCGGCAATGTGTTCTCTCACCCGTCCTTTTGTCGCGGGTCTCGTCGCAACGAGAAGGCACCGTTTCGATGCCGCGCGGCAACGCGCTTTCACTCGTTCTTGGTTTCGTCGTGGGGCTCGCCGTGCCGTGAAGCCGCCGTACTCGCTGCTGCGGGGCAGCCTGCCTTCCCCGTTAGGGGCGCTGGGGGTCTCATGTGGCGTCGCCTCGGGTTGCCTGGGTGACGGCTGTCAGGCGGGCGGCCAGGTCGGTGGCCAGCTTCTCGTCGAGGCCCTCGATCTTGACGGCGCCGGCTGCCGAGGCAGTGGTGACCGTGACGTCCGCCAGCCCGAACAGCCGTTGCAGCGGCCCGCGCGCCGTGTCGACCGTCTGAACCCGGGACATCGGCGCCACCCGCCAGGTGTGGGTCAGCAGGCCACGGCGGGTGTAGACCGCCTCGCCGGTGACCTCCCAGCGCTGCACCCGGTACTGGGCGTGTGGTGCCGTCAGCGCCAGCACCGCGCAGCCTGCTGCGAAGGCCGCTGCCGCCACTCCCAGGCCCGGCGGGCGGTCCGTCAGGAACCAGAACGCCGCCGCCGCGCCCCCGCCGAGCGGCAGCATGAAGGAGAGCCAGCGCACCGTCCACCACGACACGGCCCGGGGATCGGGGCGGTTGCGGGGCGGGCGCAGCGTGGTCTCGCGGGCTTCGGAAAGGACTCGCATGGCGACCAAGGGTGTCCTAGCCATCTGGATCCGCGCGTCGGCCCGAGGTCTCGCCCTTCATCGACTTTGGTCGCTGTTCGCGCGACCTCGGAAGCGCATAACCTCGGGGAACGTGACCTTGGTAAGTGAGCCGCGCCTCGGCAAGCTGACGGCGCCGGCCGCGATGTGGTGAAGGCGTGGCCTTGGTGAGTGAGCCGTGCCTCGGCCAGGTGGTGGGTGGCGTCGACCGCGATGTGCTGGGGGCGTGGCCTTGATAAGTGAGAAGAGCCTCGGCCCGGTGGTGGGTGGTGCTGACCGCGAGCCGCTGGGGGACGTGACCTTGGTGAGTGAGCCGCGTCAGGAGTACCGGTGGGTGCTCCCGTCCGTGCTGCTCGGCGACGGCCGCGCGGGCGGGCCGGTGCGGCGCTCCACCCGCGACTGGATCGTCGACATCGTCATCTTCCTGCTGGCCTGCGGGATCACCCTGGCAACCGCGCTGGAGATCCACGGGCCGACCCCGCTGGTGGCCGCGGAGCAGGTGGTCGGCGTGCTGTCCTGCCTGGCGGTGTGGCTGCGGCGCCGCTGGCCGGTCGGCCTGGCGGTGGTCACCACGGTGGCGTCGGGATACTTCGAGATGGTGGGCGGGGCGGCGCTGGTGGCGCTGTTCACGGTGGCGGTGCACCGGCCGTTCAAGATCTCCGGCACGATCGCCCTCACCGGGCTGATCGTGGTCGTGCCGTTCTACTTCCTCCGCTCGGACGTGGATCTCGGCGGGCCGACCTACGCGCTTCTCTCCCTCGCGGTCGTGCTGTCGACCCTCGCCTGGGGCATCGTCATCCGGGCCCGGCGTCAGCTCATCTGGTCGCTCAGGCAGCGTGCCGAGACCGCCGCCGAGGAGGCCAAACGGCTGGAGCGGGAGCGGATCGCCAGGGAGATGCACGACGTGCTCGCCCATCGGCTGTCCATGCTCAGCCTGCATGCCGGTGCCCTGGAGTTCCGGCCGGACGCGCCTGCCGACGAGATCGCCAGAGCGGCGGGGGCGATCAGGAGCAGCGCTCACCTGGCGTTGCAGGACCTGCGGGAGGTGATCGGCGTTCTGCGCCATCCCGACGCGCCCGGTGACGTGCCCGACCGGCCCCAGCCGACGCTGGCCGACCTGCCCGCTCTGGTGGCCGAGTGCGAGCAGGCGGGCATGGATGTACGGCTGAGCATGGAGGTCGGCGAGGCGCCGGAGAAACCGGGCCGCAACCTCTACCGCATCGTCCAGGAGGCTCTCACCAACGCCCGCAAGCACGCGGGCGGCGCTCCCGTCAGCGTCACCGTGACCGGCGGGCCCGGCGAGGGGCTGGAGGCCGAGGTGCGCAACGGGCTTCCCGCCGGTTCCCGCCTCCACGGCGTCCAGATCCCGGGCGCGGGTGCCGGGCTCATCGGGTTGACGGAGCGCGCCGAGTTGGCGGGCGGGAGGCTGGAGCACGGTCCGACCCCGCAGGGTGAGTACGTGGTCCGCGCCTGGTTGCCGTGGCCGGAGGAGACGGGTGAGAGGTGACTGGCTGCACGGGCGAGCGAGACGGCTGCCCGGTGTGGGTCGGCGGGCACTCGATTGTGTGCACGGGTGGCGGAGACGGTGAGCACGGACGGGCTGCCGTGGTCGGTGGAGACGGGCGAGAGTTGACGGGAGTACGGATGACGACGGAGGAGGGGCGGCCGGTCCGGGTGCTGATCGTCGATGATGACGCGCTCGTGCGGGCGGGGCTGTCGATGATCCTGGGCGGCGCCGGCGACATCGAGATCGTCGGTGAGGCGGCCGACGGTGCCGAGGTGCCGCCGATGGTGGCCGAGCACCGGCCCGACGTGGTGCTGATGGACATCCGGATGCCCGGCGTCGACGGGCTGACCGCGACCGAGGCGCTGCGGGCCACCAAGTCGCCGCCGGAGGTCGTGGTGCTGACCACCTTCCACGCCGACGCGCAGGTGCTGCGGGCGTTGCGCGCGGGCGCGGCCGGGTTCCTGCTCAAGGACATCCCGCCGGTCGAGCTGGTCGGCGCCATCAGGAAGGTGGCGGCGGGGGAGCCGATCCTGTCGCCCGCCGTGACCCGGCAGCTCATCACCCACGTCTCCAGCGGCGGCGCCGACGACCGTTCCTCGCGGGCCCGCGCGCTGATCGACCGGCTCAGCGAGCGTGAGCGGGAGGTGGCGCTGGCCGTCGGGCGGGGCAGGTCGAACGCGGAGATCGGCCGGGAGCTGTACATGAGCGTGCCCACGGTCAAGGCGCACGTCTCGCGCATCCTCACCAAACTGGAGCTGAACAACCGGGTCCAGGTGGCCCTGCTCGTCTACGACGCCCGGCTCTGAACAATGCTGGGATTCCAGCTTTTCGGGCAGACTCCTTACGTGTGCTCGACTCGTACGAGAGAGACTTCGCGCAGGTACCGGCCACGTGAGCAGGGGCGGAGCGGCCGGTCCGGCGCGGGAACGCGGAGGCCCGGCGCGCCTCCCTGAGAGGGGTTTTCGCAGGTCGGCGCCGCAATCATGCTCGGACCAAGCGCTTGCGCGGAATCGGGTGCCGGTTACGGACAGGTACCTGACAGCCGTACCCTTGTCTGAAAGAGCATGTCATGAAGGGACAGTGGGATGAGCGCAGCGGGTGAAGGCCTGTCTCGCCCGCTTCCCGAGCAGGTGCGGCTGAACGTCGTCGACCTGGCGGCTCAGGTCCTCGGCTCGATGCACGCTGCCGCCATCCCGCCTCCGCTGCGCGGCATAGCGAAATTCGATCCCCGCAAGCGCGCCCGCCTGGGCAGCGCGCCCATCGCCGCCCAGCTGGAGAACGACAAGGACTTCCGCGAGGCCGTCGCCGAGCACGTGTCCGCCGGATGGCCGGAGCTCGTGTCGTCGCTGGCCGAGGGTCACGTGCCGCCCGCCGCCGACCCGGTGCTCGTCGCCGCGGCCGCCTATCTGACCCGCCCGCCGGGGTGGGAGGAGATGATCGAGGCCGCCCGCGCCGAGCTGGAGCGGAGCGCCGCCGCGGCCGAGGGCTCGGAGCGCGAGGAAGTGGTCTCCCGGCTGCGCGAGCAGCTCGCCGCGCAGAAGACGGCGGCTAAGTCGGAGGCCGACCGGCTGCGCGAGCAGCTCAAGTCCGCCCGGAGCGAGATCTCCGACCTGCGCCGCAAGCTCCACGACGCGCGCGAGCGGGCCAAGGCGGCCGTGCAGCGGGCGGAGGCGATGGAGCGGGCCGCCGAGGAGGCCCAGGCCGCGGCCGCGGCGGCCGGGAACGCCGGCGAGACCGAGCTGCGCCGGCTGCGCGAGCGCCTGGCCGCCACGGAGAAGCAGCTCGAAACCTCGCGCCGGGCCGCCCGTGAGGGCCGCAGCATAGAAGACTCCCGCATCCGGGTGCTGCTCGACGCGCTGCAGGACGCCTCCGCAGGGCTGCGCAGGGAGCTGGCGCTGCCCACCACCATCTCCCGGCCCGCCGACTCGGTGGCGGCCGTCGCCGGGGAGTCGCCGAGCGTACGGGGGGTGCCGGCCCGCGCGCTGGCCGACGACGACCCGCAGCTGCTCGACCAGCTCCTCGCCCTGCCGCAGATCCACCTGATCATCGACGGCTACAACGTGACCAAGACCGGCTACGGCACCCTCACCCTGGCCGACCAGCGCAACCGCCTGATGACCGGGCTCGGCGGGCTGGTCGCGCAGACCAGGGTCGAGGTGACGGTGGTCTTCGACGGCGCCGAGCTGAACGCGCCGGTGCAGGTGGTCGCGCCGCGCGGGGTCCGGGTGCTGTTCAGCGCGCCCGGGGAGATCGCCGACGACCTGATCCGCCAGCTGGTCCGGGCCGAGCCGCCGGGCCGGGCCGTGGCGGTGGTCTCCACCGACCGCGAGGTGGCCGAATCGGTCCGCAGGATGGGCGCCAGACCCGTTCCGTCATCTTTGCTGCTGCGCAGGCTAGGCCGCGCCTAGATTACAAATCAGCGTTTAGGTGAGACCTCACCTGTTACTTCTGTACTATTTCGCCCCAGAATCTAATCCCCTCGGGAGGCGGGCTGTGAGGTTGGGCCGGGCGTCGTTGGCCGCAGGTCTTGCGATCGGGCTGAGCATCGTCCCGGCGGGAGGAGTGGCCGCCGATCCGCAGCCCACGGTCGCCCAGGCCAAGGCCAAGCTCGAAAAGCTCAACGACCGGGCCGACAAGGTCGTCGACCGCTACAACACGGCCACGGAGAACTACAAGACCGCCAAGAAGCGCTACGACAAGCTGAACACCAACTACCGGCGCAAGGTGGCCACCGTCGCGGAGCTGCGCAACCAGGTCGTCACGATGGCGGTCGACGGCTACAAGATGGGCAGCGACCTGACCTCGCTGCCGGCCCTGCTCACCAGCGAACGCCCGGACGACCTGCTCTACAAGATGGCGCTGACCGGGCAGCTGAGTGCCGAGCGCGCCGGCCTGCTGGCGGCCTTCGACCGGGAGAACCGCGGGCTCAAGGCCGAGCGCGACAAGGCCCAGAAGGCGCTGGGCGAGGCCGACCGCGAGCGCGACAAGATCAAGAAGGAGCGCTCCGAGATCGAGAAGCTGATCGCCCAGCAGAAGAAGCTTCTCGACCGCCTGGGCGCCTACCGCCCCGGCAACCCGCACAGCACCGGCATCAAGTACACCGGCTCCGCCTCCGGGAACGCCGTGAGCGTGCTGAACTTCGCCTTCGCGCAGATCGGCAAGCCCTACCAGTTCGGCGGCACCGGCCCCGGCGGCTGGGACTGCTCGGGCCTGACGCAGGCCGCCTGGCGCGCCGCGGGCGTGTCCCTGCCGCGCACGACGTGGCAGCAGTGGGCCTGGGGCGCGAACCGGAGGGTGTCGCTGGACGCGCTCCAGCCCGGTGACCTGATCTTCAGCGAGGGGCTGGGGCACGTGAGCATCTACGCCGGCGAGGGCCGGATCGTGCACGCCCCGCAGACCGGTGACGTGGTGAAACTCGTCTCACTTTCCTCGTACGGGCGCCGTCTCGTCGGCGCCGTACGCCCCTGAACAGCTGAAACTCCTGTGACTTGTGTGACACATGGGACCTGACTGGCTGTCAGGGCACAAGTGTGAGTATGGTCACATTAGGGTAACGAGGCCCCAGTTCCAGCTGGGGCTGCCGGGTTTACAACCCTCTTGTCAGATCATTACCTGTTGACCCTCCCTTTGCCAGTTCATGCCTTCCGGCGTAATTTCTGGCCCGCGGCGGACATCCCATGCCCGTCGCGATCACATCCGCGGTCACCGCCGTACCCGTAGACACCTCTGATCCGGGGCGGTGACCTGCCGAATCCATGCAGCCAGGAGGCATGGAGCCGGGGAACCACCAGATCCCGCCATTTCAGGGCGGGATCTAGGGGTGAGTCGGCGCATCGCGCGCCGTAGGGCGACTTCCAGGCCCGAATCCGTCAGCTAACCCGGTAGGCGTTCGTGGAAGAGTCAAGGAGCAATCCTGTCAACCTCGTCGCAGAACCCCCGTCTGTCCCGCCTTGCCCTGCGTGGCGCAGCGCTCACCGTTGCCGTGACGGCCGGAGGCCTGGGCCTCCACGTCCCGGCGGCGCAGGCCGAGACGGTGAACGGCCCCTCCGAATCCGCACCGGCGGAAGCGGAGACGACGGTGAAGACCGTCGAGGCCGCCACGTCCAAGAAGCAGACCAAGGCGGCACGGCAGAAGATGAAGGCCCTCAAGGCCGTCGCGGTGGCCAAGAAACAGATCGGTGACCCGTACCGGTACGGGGCCACCGGGCCGCACGCCTTCGACTGCTCAGGCCTCGTCCAGTTCGCCTGGAAGAAGGCCGGAGTGAAGATCCCGCGCGTGACGTACAGCCAGTTCGCACGCATCAAGAAGAAGGTCTCCTACAAGAACCTGCAGCCAGGCGACCTGATGTTCTTCCGCGGGCTCGGCCATGTGGGCATGTACGTCGGCAAGGGCAAGATGATCCACTCGCCGAGCACGGGCAAGACCGTGCGCGTCGAGAAGGTGAGCGGATGGCGCAAGGCGTCATTCGCCGGCGCGGTCCGTCCCGGCCTGTGACCGGCCGCGAAGGCCCCGTCCCTTCCCGGGGGCGGGGCCTTCGCGCTGCTATACGAGGTGGACGTCCCGCTGGTAGCGGTGGCTGCGCACGGTCCGCCCGACCCGGACCTCGTCGCGCTCGTACAGGCGGCGGCACCGGGCGAGATCGCCGGACGTGACCGCCTCGGCGATCTCGTCGACGAGCGCCGCCCGGGGATCCCCGGCGTCCACGGGAGTGTCGATCATCCCCCAGACGTCCCAGGGCAGCAGCTCGACCTTGTTCAGCGCGGCCAGGTCGCGGACCACGTTGCCCGCCACGAACCACGCGCCGCGCATCTCTCCCAGGCCGAACCGCTCCGGGTCCTCCAGGCCGCTCCGGCAGCGCAGCCACGCCTCGCCGCCGGTCAGGAACGCGCCCTCCGGCAGGTCGTACGGATCGAAGCCGATCTTGAACAGCTCCGTCTGTCTCTCGTCGAGCTGCGCGTCCGTACGCTTCCAGCGATGTGCGTCGGCGTCCCAGCGCTCCACGATCCAGTGGTCGACCCAGCCCTCGCCGAAATAGCCGGCGAAGCCCGCCCGCGCCCGCGCCGGGATTCCCGCCCGGCGCAGCAGCGCGACCGTGAGCACGCTGAAATGCCGGCAGTTGCCGATCATGCGCAGCGCCGGGGGCCGGGGCTCGGCCAGGCCGCGTGGGTCGAGGCGGCGGATCCGGGCGGCCATCTCGGCCGCCGAGCGGTTCTCCACCTCCTCGCGGCGGGCGTCGACGTCCTGGACGCCGTACTGGTCCGCCAGGAACTCGTGAACGATCAAGCCCTGACTGATCGCGCAGAGCCCGGCGGCGTCGCCGGGGAGGCCGGTCTCCGCTTCGAGCCTGGTCATCGGGCCCGGCGTGGTGAAGAAGGCCAGTTCGTCCGTGTTCATGTCGTCCCCTCGGGTGGTCCTCGTCCCTGTCGTTGTAGGGGCTCTCACCGTGTGAGGGTCAACCGGGCGCGGGGCGGCTAGCATCGGGCAGCGGCTGGGGTGAGAGGACGAGAAGTGGACGACGGCGAGGACAGGAACGGCACCGCGGACGAGCGGACGTCCGAAGAGGAGGCGCGGCCGGGCCATGACCGTGAGCCGTCGGCGGGGGAGTCCGGGCGGGAGGTGTCGGAGGGAAGCTCCCGGGAGGTGCGGTGGGCCGGGGTGGCCGCGGCCGTGCTCGGGGGTGTGATCGTCGCCGTGGTGGGGCTGACGACGCCGTGGGAGGCGCTGGCGGGGACGCCTGTGGCGGCGGCGGGTCCCGAGGGGGACTTCACCGCTGAGCAGATCGCCCGCTCTCAGGCGTTCGACGCGGCCACCAGCGTGCCGAGCTATCTGTCGCTCGGGCTGACGCTCGTGTTCGCCGGGCTGCTGGTCGCCACCCCGCTGGGCGCCAAGGTTCTCGGGGTGCTGCGCGGGCCGTGGTGGGTGCGGGTGCTGCTGGGGGTGCTCCTGCTCACAGTGATCGAGGAGGCGCTGCGCTGGCCGCTCGGCGTCTGGTTCGAGACGGTGCTGCGCGACTACGGCCTGTCCACGCAGGACTGGGTGTCGTGGACGGGCGACCGGCTCAAGCGCATCGGCATCAGCACGGCGCTGCTGGGCGGCATGATCCTGGCGGTGGTGGCGCTGGCCCGGCGGTTCCGCCGCTGGTGGATCCCGGCGGCGGCGGGGGCGTTCGCGCTCACCGTGGCCGCCTCGTTCGTCTACCCCGTGGTGTTCGAGCCGGTGTTCAACGACTTCCGCTCCATGCCGGACGGCCCGCTGCGCACCAGCCTGCTGGCGATGGCCGAGCGCGACGGGGTGCCGGTGGAGGACGTGCTGGTGGCCGACGCCTCCCGCCGCACCACCGCGCTGAACGCCTACGTCTCCGGGTTCGGCGCCACCCGCCGCATCGTGGTCTACGACAACCTGCTGAAGGCGCCGGAGCCCGAGGTCGAGCTGGTGGTGGCGCACGAGCTGGGCCACGCGAAGGAGAACGACGTCCTGTACGGGACGCTCATCGGCGCGCTGGGGGCCGCGTTCGGCGCGATCCTGCTGTACCTGGTCTTCGGCAGGGTCCGCAGGCGGGCCGGGGTGGCGTCGATCGCCGACTGGCGCGCGGCGGGCGCGATCATGGGCTTGATGACGCTGGCGACGTTTCTGTCCGGCCCCGCGCAGAACCTCGTCAGCCGTCAGATCGAGGCCAGGGCCGACGTCCACGCCCTGGACCTGACCCGGGACCCGGTCACGTTCGCGGCGATGCAGAAACGCCTGGCAACAGCCAATATTTCCGACTTGTCGCCCGATGCCGTGGAATATGTGCTCTATGCCTCCCATCCCACGGCACCGCAGCGGATCGCCCTGGCCCGCGCCTGGGCGGAGCTGAACGGCGTCCCAGGACCGTGACCCGCGTCGTCTTCGTCACCAACGACTTCCCGCCCCGCCCGGGCGGCATCCAGTCGTTCGTGCACGGGCTGGCCCTGCGCACCCCCGACGTGGCCGTCTACGCCCCCGGCTGGCCCGGTTGCGCCGAGTTCGACCGCCGTCAGCCGTACCCGGTCGTCCGCCACCCGGGACGGCTCATGCTGCCCGTGCCCTCAGTCGCCCGTACGGCGGCCCGGCTGGTCGCCGAGCACCGCGCGGAGACCGTCGTGTTCGGCGCGGCGGCCCCGCTCGGCCTGCTCGCGCCCCGCCTGCGCGCCGCGGGCGCGCGGCGCGTGGTGATGCTCACCCACGGCCACGAGGCGTCCTGGGCGGCCGCGCCCGGCTTCCGCGCCGTGCTGCGCCGCATCGGCGCGCACGCCGACGCGGTCACCTACCTGGGCGAGTACACGCGCGCCCGGCTGGCCGCCGCGATCGGCGACGACAAGCTGGTACGGCTCGCGCCCGGCGTCGACCCCGACCAGTTCCACCCGCAGGCGGCCAAGGCGGAGCTGGGGCTGGCGGGCCGGCCGGTGGTGGCGTGCGTGTCCAGGCTGGTGCCGCGGAAGGGCCAGGACCGGCTCATCAGGGCCTGGCCCGCGGTGCTCGGCGCGGTGCCGGACGCGGTGCTGCTCCTGGTCGGCGGCGGCCCGCACCGGCGCAAACTGGAGAGGCTGGCTGGCGGCCATCCGTCGATCGTCGTCACCGGCACCGTCCCGGCCGCCGACCTGCCCGGCTACTACGCCGCCGCCGACGTCTTCGCCATGCCGTGCCGCACCCGGTGGGGCGGGATCGACGTGGAGGGGCTCGGCATCGTGTTCCTGGAGGCGGCGGCGACCGGCCTGCCGGTCGTGGCCGGCCGTTCGGGCGGCGCTCCCGAGGCGGTACGGGACGGCGAGACCGGCCTGGTCGTCGACGGCCGCGACACCGGCGCCGTGGCCCGGGCGGTCATCGAGCTGCTGACCCGCCCCGAGCAGGCGCGGAAGATGGGCGAGGCCGGCCGCGACTGGGTGGTCCGCGAATGGTCCTGGGACCGGGTCGCCGCCCGCTTCCACGCCCTGCTCTGAGCTCACCCCTTCGTCGAGCCGAGCGTCAGCCCGGCCACGAACTGCTTGTGCAGCAGCTGGAACACGATCAGCGTCGGCAGCGCCACCAGCACCGAACCGGCCGCCAGCAGGTTGTAGTCGGTGAAGAACTGGCCGCGCAGGTTGTTCAGCGCCGAGGTGACCGGCAGCTTGTCACCCGACACCATGAGCACCAGCGCCCACAGGAAGTCGTTGTACATCCAGGTGAACTGGAGCGTGGCCAGCGCCGCCAGCACCGGCCGGCAGAGCGGCAGCGTCAGCTTCCAGTAGCGGCGCCACAGGCTCGCCCCGTCCACCAGCGCCGCCTCGGTGATCTCCTCGGGGATGGTGCGCATGAAGTTCGCCATGACGAACACGCAGAACCCGAACTGGAACGCCACGTGGATCAGGATCAGCCCCAGGTACGAGTCGTACAGCGACTGCGAGTCCGACAGCCACGCGGGCAGCGGGATGAGGATGTAGAGCGAGTAGAGCGGGGTGATGAGCACCTGCGGCGGCAGCAGGTTGCCCGCGGTGAACACGATGAGCAGCGTCTTGCGGCCCGGCACCCGCGCCCGCGCGATCGCGAACGCGACGAACGAGGCCAGGAACAGCGTCAGCACCAGCGCCGGGATCACGATGATGAGCGTGTTCAGGTAGTAGCGGGGCAGCTCGGCCTGGCTCCACGCCTGCCCGTAGTAGCCCAGCGTCAGCTCCTCGGGCAGCGAGAAGTAGCCCAGCCGGGCGGTCTCCTCGTACGGGCGGAGCGACGCGTACACGGCCAGCAGGAGCGGCAGCAGCCACCCCAGCGCCACCAGCGCCAGGAACACGTGGAGCAGCCAGCGCAGCGGCCGGACCCTGCGCCCGGTCGACGTCGCCGCGGTCATCGCTCCTCCTTGAACAGCTGCGACAGGTAGGTGACGATGAACCCGAGCGAGATCACCAGCAGGATCACCGCGATGGCCGAGCCGAACCCGATCCGGCTGGCCTCGCCCACGATGTTCTCGGTGACCAGCACCGACAGCAGTTCGAGCCCGTTCCTGCCCTTGTTGATCGCGTAGACGATGTCGAACGCGCGCAGCGCCTCGATCACCGTGATCACCAGCACGATCACGTTGACCGGCCGCAGCGTCGGGAACACCACCCGGAAGAACGTCTGCCACTCGTTCGCCCCGTCGATGGCGGCGGCCTCCTTCAGCGCCGGGTCGACCGCCTTCAGCCCCGCGAGATAGATGATCATGACGTAGCCGACGTGCCGCCACGCCGCCGCCACCATGACCACCCAGATGTTGACCGACCGGTCGCCCAGCCAGTCGACCGACAGCCCGGTGACGGCGTTCAGCACGCCGTAGTCGTGCGAGTAGACGAGCTGGGCGATGAACCCCACCACCGCCAGTGACAGCACCACCGGCATGTACAACGCGCTCTGGTATAAACGCGAGCCTCGCAGCCGACGGTCCAGCAGCACCGCGCAGAACAGCCCGAACGGTGTCGCTACCAGCCCGAGGAAGACCAGCCAGAGGACGTTGTTGCGGACGGCCGACCAGAACGGCGGATACTCGCCGGCCAGGTCGCCGTAGTTGCGCCCGCCGATCCACTCGATCGGCCCGAAGCCGTTCCAGTCGGTGGCGGACAGGGCCACGGAGGCCAGCGTGGGCCCCCAGATGAGGCCCACGTTGACGATGACGGCCACCCCCAGCCCGATGACCAGCACGGTCACGTCGCGGGCGGAGTAGCGACGGGTCTTGACGGCCATCAACGGAAGATGTTGACCTTCTGCTGCTCGATGCTCCTTACGAGTGAATCGATCTCGGCGGGTTTGTCGATGAACGACTGCAGCGACGGGATCATCACCGTGGAGGCGAAGTCCGGCCGGGTGTCGCGGTCGAGGAACTGGGCGATGTGCTTGGCCTGCGAGACCAGCTCGGCGCCGCGCTTCTGCAGCGCGCTGTAGCCGCTGGTGTCGGCCTTGGAGCTGGCCGCGAGCGTGCCGGGGTCCAGCTCGGTGGCGATGTCCTGCGACGACGCCTGGGCGAAGTGCTTGATCAGGGCCTTGGCGCCCTCGACGTTCTTGGCCTTGGCGGAGACCATGTAGCCGTCGATGGGGGCGTCGATCGAGTCGGTGCCGTAGTCGGGATTGATCTCGGGGAAGGTGAAGAAGTCCAGGTCGTCCCGTTCCTCCTCGGGGAACTGCTGGGCGACGAACATGCCCAGCAGGTACATGCCGCTCTTCTTCTGCGCCAGCGACTGCGCGGCCTCCTGCCAGGTGCGGCCCAGCGACGCCGGCTGGTGGAACTCCATCAGCCCGCGCCAGGTGTCGAACACCTGCTTGACGCGCGGGTCCGTCCACGACTCCTTGCCCGCCATGAGCGAGATGTGGAAGTCGTAGCCGTTCATCCGCATGTTGATGATGTCGAAGGTGCCCATCGCGGGCCAGCCGTCCTTGTCCGCGAACGCGATCGGGACCAGGTCGTCGGCCTGCATCCGCCTGGCCAGCGCGGTCAGCTCGTCGAGCGTCTTCGGCGGCTCGTACCCCTTCTCCTCCCAGACGCTCTTACGGTAGAAGACCGCCCACGGGTAGTACGTGAACGGGACGAAATACTGCTTGCCGTCGATCCCCGTGGAAGCGTCCTTGAACGCCTGCGTGTAGTCGCCGCCGATCTCCTGCCAGACATCCGAGATGTCGGTGGCCAGGCCCTGCTCGGCGAAGAACTGCATCCGATAGCCGGCGAACCAGGTGAACACGTCGTCCGGCGTACCCCTGAGGTAGCGGTTGATGTTCTCCTGGAAGGTGTTGTGGTCGACGGTGTTGATCCGTACGCCGGCCTGGGTGAACTTCTCGACAACGGTGGCGAGCGACTTCTTCGGCACCTCGTCGGAGGCGTTGGAGCCCAAGGTGACGGTGCCGAGGCCGGTGCCGGGGGCGGGCTGTTCGGAGCCGCCGCAGGCGGCGAGCACGGCGGGCACGCCGAAAGCGGCGGCTGTGCCTAAGAGCAGGTTGCGGCGGGAGATCGGCGGGCGGTGGTCCATGGTGGTTCCTCCTTGCCAGACCCTCAGATTCCCCCGAGTTCAATCACCCTTCATCGAAAAGCCAAGTTTTCAAACTGTCAACGGCACATACGACGAGGCCGCCAGGGCACCCCTGGCGGCCTCGCGATGATCAGGGCCGATGATCAGGTCAGTTGCAGGAGGACTTGTCGCCGAGCTGACGCTGGATGTCGATGAGAATCTTCAGCATCTCGGTCTGCGTGGCCTGCATGGTGTCGAACTTCTGGTCCGCGGTTTCGAACCGCTGGTCCACGGCGTCGAAGCGCTTGTCTACGGACTCGGTGAGGTTGTCGACCTTCGTCTCCAGGCTGCTGACGCGCCCGTCGAGGAGGTCCACCTTCGTCTCCAGGCTGCTGACGCGCCCGTCGAGCATGTCCACCTTCGTGTCCAGGACCTTGACCCGGTCGGCGACGCCGTTGATCCGCTCGGTCAGGTCCTGGCCCAGCTCCATCTGGTCGGCCCTGATCTGAATGAGCTCGTTCTGGATCAGGGTGCCGAATCGGAGGGCTGTCTCCTTGATGTCCACGTGTGGTCTCCCCTACCTTCGGTGGTAGGGACCGGGGATGTTAGGGATCTCCGGTCCCGACTGTCATCCGAAAGGCTACTGGACGTGACTGGCCGACTCCATACCGTTTCTTGGAATTGGTTGGAGCCCCAGATCACCCGGCGTAAAGCGCCTCGATGTCCGCCGCGAAGTCCCGCATCACGACCGCCCGCTTGACCTTCAGCGTCGGCGTCAGGTGCCCGCTCTCCTCGGTGATGTCCGCCGCCAGCACGGTGAACTTCTTGATCTGCTCCGCCTTGGACACCATGAGGTTGGCCCGGTCGACCGCCCCCTGCAGCTCGGCCAGGACGCGCGGGTCGGTGCGCAGCTCGGCGGCCGTGGCCGGCGCGTACGGCTCCAGCGCCTCCGGGTCGAGGGTGATGAGCGCGCTGACGAACGGCCGCCCGTCGCCGATCAGCATGGCCTGGGAGATGAGCGGGTGCGCGCGCAGCGCGTCCTCCAGCGGGCCGGGGGCGACGTTCTTGCCCGCGGCGGTCACCAGGATCTCCTTCTTGCGCCCGGTGATGCGCAGGTAGCCGTCCTCGTCCAGCTCGCCCACGTCGCCGGTGTGGAACCAGCCTTCGGCGTCGAGGACCTCGGCGGTGGCGTTGTCGTTGTTCCAGTAGCCGGTGAAGACGTTGCGGCCCTTGGCCAGGATCTCGCCGTCGCCGGCGACGCGCAGCGTGACGCCGGGCAGCGGCCGCCCGACGGTGCCGATCTTGTTGCCGCCCGGCAGGTTGACCGAGCACGGGGCGGAGGTCTCGGTCAGCCCGTAGCCCTCGAACACCTCGATGCCGACGCCGCGGAAGAAGTGGCCCAGCCGCTCGCCCAGCGCCGAGCCGCCCGACACCGCGGCCGTCAGCCGGCCGCCCGTCGCCTCGCGCAGCTTGGCGTACACGAGCCGGTCGAAGAGCGCGTGGCGCAGGCGCAGCCCGAGCCCTGGCCCGCCGGACGCCTGCGCCCTGCTCCAGGTCACCGCCGTGTCGACGGCCTTGGCGAAGATCTTGCCCTTGCCGCCCGCGATGGCCTTCTGCTCGGCGGTGTTGTAGACCTTCTCGAACACGCGCGGCACGCCCAGCAGGAAAGTGGGCTTGAACTGCTGCAGGTCGGGCCCGACGTTCTTCATGTTGGGCGTGTGCGCCATGACCGCGCCGGCCTCGATCAGCACGACCTGGATCATCCGCGCGAAGATGTGCGCCAGCGGCAGGAACAGCAGCGCGGCGGGCGTGCCGGCGAACAGCGGCTCCAGCGGCCCGCGCAGCACGTTCAGCGCGGTGAACAGCAGGTTGTCGTGGGTGATGAGGCAGCCCTTGGGCCTGCCGGTGGTGCCGGAGGTGTAGACGATCGTCGCCAGGTCGGCCCCGCTCACCCGGGACCGGGCCTCCTCCAGCGCGGCGTCGTCCACGCCGCCGGTGCCGATCGAGCCGTCGAGCGCGGCCTCCAGCCGCCACAGGTGTTTGAGCGCGGGCGCGGCCTCGCGCACGGTCTGCTCGTGCGTGTCGAGCTCGGCGAAGGCGGCCTTGGCGCCGCTGTCGGAGAGGATCCAGGCGACCTGCTCGGCCGAGGAGGTCTCGTAGATCGGCACGGTGACCGCGCCGATCGCCCAGATCGCGTAGTCGGCGAGCGTCCACTCGTAGCGGGTGCGCGACATCAGCGCCACCCGGTCGCCGTGGCCCAGGCCCGCCGCCAGCAGCCCCTTGGCCAGCGCGGCCACCTGGTCGCGGAACTCGCGGGCGGTGACGCCGGGCCAGGCGTCGCCGTCCTTGCGGCGCATGATCACCCGGTCGGGCTCCTGCTCGCCCCGCCGGAACACGGTGTCGGCCAGCGAGGCCGAGGCCGGGACGTCTACCAGTACGGGGACGCTGTACTCGCGCACGGGTCACTCCTCCGGGTTCACGCTTCGGTTCTCCCGGACGTTATCGCGATAAGTTACCAATAGGTAGCTTTCGTCATCCAGGCGTTATCAGAAGCCGTACCTCACGCTAGCAGGGACAACTCATAGGATTCCCCGCATGAGGGTCCATGTAGTCAGTGATGTGCATGGCAGGGCCGACGCGCTGGCCAAAGCCGGGGACGGCGCGGACGCGCTCATCTGCCTCGGAGATCTGATTCTGTTCATCGACTACTACGACCACGGCAAGGGCATCTTCGCCGACCTGTTCGGCGCCGAGCAGGCCGGGGAGTACATCGCGCTGCGCACCGCCAAGCGCTTCGACGAGGCCAGGGCCATGTCCGCGCGGCTGTGGGCGGGCCTCGGCGGCGACCCCCGCGACCACATCGAGCGCCACGTGCGCGCCCAGTACGCGGAGCTGTTCGCCGCCATGCCCGCGCCCGCCTACCTGACCTACGGCAACGTGGACGTGCCGCGCCTGTGGAGTGAGTACCTCGGCCCCGGCCACCGGGTGCTCGACGGCGAGACGGTGGAGATCGGCGGGCTCCGCTTCGGCTTCGTCGGCGGCGGGCTGAAGACCGACTACCGCACCCCCAACGAGATCAGCGACGAGGAGTTCGCCGCCAAGGTCGCGGCGCTCGGCGAGGTGGACGTGCTGTGCTGCCACATCCCGCCCGCCGTGCCCGAACTCCTCTACGACGTGGTGGCCCGGCGCTTCGAGCGGGGCAGCGAGGCCACGCTGGAGCTGATCAGGCGCACCCAGCCGCGCTACGCCCTCTTCGGCCACGTCCACCAGCCGCTCCACCGGCGCATGCGGATCGGCCGCACCGAGTGCGTCAACGTCGGCCACTTCCGCGGCAGCGGAGTCCCGTACGTCCTGGAGTGGTGACCCCCGGATCCGCCGCGCGGGGCGGATCCTGCACTACTTTGGTGCCATGGCTGATCGCACCAGTTCGAGTATCACCATCGACGCCGACCGCGCCCGCGTGATGGCCGTCATCGCCGACCTCCCCTCGTACCCGGAGTGGGCCGGTCAGGTGAAGAGCGCCGAGGTCCTCACCACCGCCGCCGACGGCAGGCCGGAGACGGTCCGGTTCGTCCTCGACGCCGGCGTGATCAGCGACGCCTACACCCTCGCCTACACCTGGAACGGCGACGAGAGCGTCACCTGGCGGGTGGCCGAGCCCGGCACGATGGTCGCCAAGCTCGACGGGAGTTACATGCTCGCCGAGACGGGCAGGGGCGTGGAGGTGACGTACGAGCTCGCGGTCGGCCTCGCCGTCCCCATGATCGGCATGATCAAGCGCAAGGCCGAGAAGGTGATCGTCGACACGGCTCTCAAGGGCCTCAAGAAGCGCGTCGAAGGCCGCTGAGGTGAGCCCGCGGGTCCTGCTCTTCACCGGGAAGGGCGGCGTCGGCAAGACCACCGCCGCGGCGGCCACCGCCACTCTCGCCGCCAGGCGCGGGCTCAAGACGCTGCTCGTCTCCACCGACACCGCCCACTCCCTGGCCGACGCGCTCGCCGCCGAGCCCGGCGAGATCGCCCCCGGCCTCCACCTGCACCAGGTCGACACCCAGCGCACGCTCGAACGCCACTGGGGCGAGCTGCGCGAGTACGCCCGCGGCGTCCTCGTCGAGCTGGGCCTGGACGAGATCACCTCCGAGGAGATCACCGTCCTGCCCGGTGCCGAGGAGGTCATCGCCCTGCTGGAGCTGCGCGAGCACGCCCGCGAGGGCCGCTGGGACGTCCTCGTCGTCGACTGCGCGCCCACCGCCGAGACGCTCCGCCTGCTCGCCCTGCCCGAGGCGCTCGACTGGCACGTCAACCGGCTCCTGCCGGTCGGCCGCAGGCTCATGCGGCTGGCCGCGCCGCTGGTGCGCGGCGTCGCCCGGGTCAGCGCGCCCGGCGACGAGGTGGTGGGCGCCGCCGAGCGCTTCCACCGCGGGCTGATGGAGGTGCGCGAGCTGCTCACCGGCGACCACGCCTCCGTGCGCCTCGTGCTCACGCCCGAGGCGGTGGTGCTCGCCGAGGCCCGGCGCACCCTCACCTCGCTCAGCCTGTACGGGTACCGCGTCGACGCGGTCATCGCCAACCGGATCTTCCCCGCCGAGGACGCCGACGCCTGGCGCGCCCGCTGGGTGGCCGCCCAGTCGCGGCTGCTGGCCGAGGCCGAGGAGTCGTTCGCGCCGCTGCCCGTCCACACCGTGCCCTACCTGCCCGCCGAACCCGTCGGCAGCCAGGCGCTCGCCGCCGTCGGGGAGGCGCTGTACGGGGAGAGCGACCCGTTCGCCCGGCCCGCCGTCGAACCGCCGCTGCGGCTGGCCCGCGACGAGCTCACCCTGGCCCTGCCCGGCGCGGAGCGGGGCGAGGTCGACCTGGCGCGCAAGGGCGACGAGCTGATCATCACCGCGGGCGGCTACCGGCGGATCCTGGCCTTGCCCGCGGCGCTGGCACGCAGGAAGATCAGTACGGCCGTGCTCCGCGACGGCCTGCTCCGGGTACGGTTCACCTCGGAGGCGGAAACCGACGAAGCGCACGGCCGGGACGGCACGTGAGCGAAGAGGGCGCACGCCGCACCGACCGGGAGGGCCAGATGACCGAGAACGCACGGAACACAGCCAACGACAGAGACCCCCTCGGCGCCGTCGCCGAGGAGGCCCGCAAGCTCTTCGACAGCCTGCAGGGACGCGCCACCCGGCAGGTCGGGAAGACCGTGTTCAACTCCTTCACCGGCGGCGGCCAGGCCGAGAAGGACGTCTGGAGCGAGGCCGTCGCCGAGCAGGACGACGAGTACATCTGCCGCGCCTGCCCCGTCTGCCGCGCCATCGCGGCGCAGCGGGAGGCGGGCCGGGAGCGCGTCCCCGAGGGCACCGCCGACGTCGCCGGCCACCTCGTCGCGGCGGGCGGCGAGCTGTTCGCGGCCTTCCGCGGCGCGCTCGACGTGCTCAGCCGGCCCGCGGCCCGTCCCCGGGACGACCGAGAGCGCTCCGGGCGCGACAATGTCGAACACATAGACCTGGACTAGCAGAAGGATTGGGTCATGCTCACGATCGGTGTGGACATCGGCGGGACCAAGGTCGCCGCGGGCGTGGTTGACGACGACGGCGCGATCGTCGAGCAGACTTTGAGACCGACGGACGCCGAACACCCCGACCTGGTGGCCGACACCGTCGCCGACGTCGTCCGCGAGCTCGGCGAGGGCCGCGAGATCGAGGCGGTGGGCATCGGCGCGGCCGGTTTCGTCGACGAGTCCCGCTCGATCGTGCGCTTCGCGCCCAACCTGGCCTGGCGCGAGGAGCCGCTGCAGAAGCGGATCAGCTCGCTGGTCGGGCTGCCCGTCGTGGTGGAGAACGACGCCAACGCGATGGCCTGGGCCGAGTCCAGGTTCGGCGCCGGGCGCGGCCAGTCCCACGTCGTCTGCCTGACCCTCGGCACCGGCATCGGCGGCGGCATCGTCTTCGACGGCCACCTCTACCGCGGGCGCTGGGGGATGGGCGCCGAGCTGGGCCACATGAAGGTGGTGCCCGACGGGCGGCTGTGCGGCTGCGGCCAGCACGGCTGCTGGGAGCAGTACGCGAGCGGCAACGCGCTGGTCGCCGAGGCCAGGGAGATCGCCGCCGCGCACCCCGAACGGGCCGGGATCCTGCTCGGGCTGGCCGGCGGCACGATCGAGGGCGAGGAGGTGACCGAGGCGGCCCGCAAGGGCGACGACGCCTCGCTCGCCGCGTTCGCCTCGCTCGCCGACTGGCTCGGCCGGGGCATGGCCGACCTGGCCGCCGTGCTCGACCCCGGCTGCTTCATCCTGGGCGGCGGCGTGTCCAGGGCCGCCGACCTGTTCGTCGACCGCGCCCGGGCCTCGTTCGAGGAGCACCTGACCGGCAGGGGCCACCGCCCGGTGGCCGAGGTGCGGCTGGCCGAGCTCGGCCCGTCCGCGGGCCTCGTGGGCGCGGCCGACCTGGCCCGCAGACGCTGACCGCGTGACCACGGTCAGGATCGGCACCTACAACCTGCGGGGGCTGAGGGACGACGTCTCCGCGCTCGTACGCGTGATCACCGCGATGCGCGCCGACCTGATCTGCCTCCAGGAGGCGCCCAGGATCGCCCGCTGGCGGGCCCGCTGCGAACGGCTGGCCCGCCGCTGCGGGCTGCGCCTCCTGGCGGGCCACGGCGCGACCGGGGTGGCGGTGCTGGGCGCGCCCCGGGTGCGGCTGCTGCACGCCGGGAGCGCCCTGCTCCGGGTCTTCCTCGGGCTGGAGCCGCGCGGGCTCGCCGTGGCCGTCGTGGAGGTGGACGCGGCCCCCCTCGCCGTCGGCTCGGTCCACCTCGGGCTCGACGGCCGGGCCAGGCTCCACCACGCCGCCGAGGCGGTCGAGCGCCTGCGCCGGGCCGCCGCACCGTACCGGGCGCCCGTGGTGCTCGGCGGCGACGTGAACGAGAACCCGCACCAGCCCGCCTGGCGCTACCTCGCCGCGCGCCTGACCGACTGCTACGCCGCCGCGCCCCGCGGCGACGGGCTCACCTTCACCTCCAGGCGGCCCGCGCACCGCATCGACGGGGTGTTCGCCGCGCCCGGGATACAGGTCGTGTCCTGCGGCGGAGCGGACGCCGAAGGCGCCGATCCGGCCCGTGCCAGCGACCACCTGCCGGTCGTGGCCGAGCTGAGACTTGCCGGGTGAAGCATGATCAGCGCCGCGCAACCCGTAGCATCGTCCTCATGACCCGTCGCTCTCAGCGGCGTGCGCTCACCATGATCCTGGCGGCCTGCCTGGCCGTTCCCGGCCTCCCGACCGCCGCGCATGCCGACCCACGCCCCGGAGCGTCCGAGGCCTGGCAGCGGAGCACGAGCGCGCACCTGCCGGCCGACGGCTCGCTCTCCGACGTGCTCGCCCTGTCGTCCGGCGACGTCTGGGCCGTCGGCCAGCAGCAGATCTGGGACGTGTGGAAGAACCGCGGCACGATCCGCCACTGGAACGGCAAGCAGTGGAGCGAGATCGGCATCCGCGACGCCACCGGCGCCGGCAACCTGCGGTCGGTCTCCGCCACCGGGCCGCGCGACGTGTGGGCGGTCGGCGACGGCCACGACGCCGTGCCCTACATCGCCCACGGCGACGTCACCGGCTTCAACCGGGTCAGGCCGCAGGGGCTGCGCAGCGGCGACTGGCTCGGCGGCGTCGAGGCGGGCGCCCAGCGGATCGTGGCCGTGGGCAGCCGCGGCAAGCACGCGCTCGTCGTCACCCGCGAGGACGGCGACTGGCACGTCCGCGAGACCGGCGAGAAAGGCGCCCTCTACGCCGTCGACGGCGACTTCGCCGTCGGCGACACCGGCACCCGGCCGCTCATCATGAAACGCTCCGGGAGCTCCTGGAAGCCCATGCGGGTGCCCGCTATCCGCGGCGGCTACCTGCGCGACGTGCACGCCGACAGCGGCAAGCGGGCGCTGGCCGTCGGCGGCGTCTACCACGGCCCCGGCCAGATAGAGCCGCTCGCGCTCGTCTGGAACGGCAAGCGGTGGCGGCGCCTGCCCGTCCCCACCGCCAAGGCCAGGCTCTACGGCGTGACCGGCGACGGCAAGGGCCGCTACTGGATCTCCGGCCACGACCCCCGGCGGGCCGCCGAGCCCTACCTGCTCCGCTGCGGCCAGCGCTCCTGCGCCGTGGTCCGCGGCGAGGCCGCCGACGGCAGGACCCGCGTCCGCCTGCACGCCGTCACCTACCTGGCCGAGGGACGGGCGGTCTGGGCGGTCGGGCACGCGGTCGACGGCCAGGAACGTTACACCGACGTGGTGGAGGCCTTCGGCCCGCGCGACCCGGAGAAGTCCTGAAGCCGTCTTAGAGCTCCTAACAAAATGATCACTCTGGTCTCTCATGAGACGGTTTGCGGGTTTGATCACGTCGTGTGAGGAAGGGTGAGCAGCCGCCCTGGATCGTGCGCGACAGTCTGTGGGAGCGGATCGAGCCGCTGCTGCCGAAGGTGGAGCGGCGCACGCGTCATCCGGGTCGTAAGCGGCTGGACGATCGCAAGGTGTTGTGCGGGATCTTGTTCGTGCTCTACACCGGGATCCCGTGGGA
>NZ_JBFAOH010000019.1:0-133342 GCF_040675175.1 Nonomuraea sp. NPDC049649 | reverse complement strand
GACTTGCATGTGTTAAGCACGCCGCCAGCGTTCGTCCTGAGCCAGGATCAAACTCTCCATAAAAGGATCTGTTGAATCCCAACCATAAGAATCCGCCATGAATCATGACGGGGTTGTGCATCATGCACTGGCTTTTAACACACTGTTGAGTTCTCAAGAAACGGACGCTTTCGGGGCGTTTCGCTTCGTATTTATCTTCGCACCCCCCGAAACTCGTGTCAAATTGACGCGATTCCCGGAAAGGTGGAGGAATGTCGCCGGGTTGACCGGCTCCACAAGATTAGCAGCGCCCAAGGAGTGCTCGCGCCGCGTTCCCGCGCCGCGCAGGCCACGAATCGATCACGGACGACCATAGACTCCCCACGTGAGCAGCAACCCGCCGCCTGTGGCTAAGAAGATCCCGGCTGAGCGCGTCCATCACGGAGACACCGTGATCGACGAGTACGCGTGGCTGGCCGACAAGGACGATCCGGACACCATCTCCTACCTGGAGGCGGAGAACGCCTATGTGGAACAGGAGACCAAGCATCTGACGAGCCTGCGGGAGGAGGTGTTCCAGGAGATCAAGGGCCGCACCCAGGAGACCGACCTGTCGGTGCCCAGCCGCAAGGGCGCGTGGTGGTACTTCACCCGCACCGAGGAGGGCAAGCAGTACGCGGTGTCGTGCCGGGTGCCCGCCGAGAGCGAGACGCCGCCCGACATCACCCCCGGCGAACGCCTGGACCACGAGCAGGTCATCCTCGACGGCAACGAACTGGCGGGCGACAGCCCGTTCTTCTCGATGGGCACCAGCGCGGTCTCCCCCGACGGCACGATGCTCGCCTACTCGACCGACTTCAGCGGCGACGAGCGGTTCACGCTGCGGTTCAAGGACCTGCGGACCGGGGAGGTGCTGCCGGACGAGATCGAGGGCATCTTCTACGGCGGCGCCTGGTCGGCCGACGGCTCGACGTTCTTCTACACGCGGGTCGACGACGCCTGGCGTCCCTACCAGGTCTACCGCCACACGCTGGGCACCGGCGAGGACTCGCTCGTCTACCAGGAGGACGACGAGCGGTTCTGGGTCGGCATCGGGCTGACCAGGAGCGAGCGCTACCTCGTACTGAGCGCCGGCAGCAAGATCACCAGCGAGGTGCGCCTGCTCGACGCGGCCACCCCGGACGGCGAGTTCCGGCTCGTGCGGCCCCGCAAGACCGGCGTCGAGTACGGCCTCGACCACGCGGGCGACTTCTTCTACGTGCTCCACAACGAGAACGCGCGCAACTTCGAGCTGGCCACCGCGCCGCTCGACGACCCCGCCTCGTGGACGCCGCTGGTCTCACACCGCGAGGACACCCGGCTGCTGGAGATCGACGCGTTCGCCGGGCACGCCGTGCTGCACTTCCGCCGTGACGGGCTGACCGGCCTGCGCGTGCTGCCGCACAACGGCGAGCCGCCGTACGAGATCGAGTTCCCCGAGCCGCTGTACGACGTCGCGCCGGCGGGCAATCCCGAGTTCGTGACCGACAGGCTGAGGCTCGCCTACACCAGCATGGTGACGCCGGCCAGCGTCTACGACTACGAGCTGGCCACCCGCGAGCTGATCCTGCTGAAGCGGCGGCCGGTGCTGGGCGGCTACGACCCGGACGACTACGAGCAGTTCCGCGAGTGGGCGACGGCCGAGGACGGCACCCGCGTCCCGGTCTCCGTCGTCAAGCGGAAGGACAGCACGCTCCCGGCGCCGACGGTGCTGTACGGGTACGGCAGCTACGAGACGTCGATCGACCCGGGCTTCTCGGTGCCGCGGCTGTCGCTGCTGGACCGGGGGTTCGTGTTCGCCGTGGCGCACGTGCGCGGCGGCGGCGAGATGGGCCGCCACTGGTACGAGGACGGCAAGCTCACCCGGAAGAAGAACACGTTCACCGACTTCGTGGCGGTGGCCCGGCACGTCAAGGCGGCCGGGTGGAGCTCGAAGGTGATCGCCCGGGGCGGCTCGGCGGGTGGGCTGCTGATGGGCGCGGCGGTGAACCTGGCGCCGGAGGAGTTCGCGGGCGTGGTGGCCGAGGTGCCGTTCGTGGACGCGCTCAACACCATCCTCGACCCGTCGCTGCCGCTGACCGTGATCGAGTGGGACGAGTGGGGCGACCCGCTGCACGATCCCGAGGTGTACGCCTACATGAAGGAGTACACGCCCTACGAGAACATCGGCGATCGGACGTACCCGCCCATTCTCGCGATCACCAGCCTGAACGACACGCGGGTGCTGTACCACGAGCCGGCCAAGTGGATCGCGCGGCTGCGCGACCGGGCCTCCGGCGGGCCGTTCCTGCTCAAGACGGAGATGGGCGCCGGGCACGGCGGCCGGAGCGGGCGTTACGACGCCTGGCGTGAGGAGGCGTTCGCGCTCGCCTGGATCATCGAGCTGGGCATCCGGAGGGACCCGGCATGAACTACACGGCGGATCCGGCGCGCTACGAGCGCCAGCCGTACAACCGGAGCGGGCGCAGCGGGCTGAGGCTGCCGGCGGTGTCGCTGGGGCTCTGGCACAACTTCGGCGACGACCGCCCGCTCGCGAACTCGCGGGCGATCCTGCGCCGCGCCTTCGACCTGGGGGTCACGCACTTCGACCTGGCCAACAACTACGGGGTGCCGTACGGGTCGGCGGAGCGGAACTTCGGCCGGATCCTCCGGCAGGATTTCGGGCCGTACCGGGACGAGCTGATCATCTCGACCAAGGCGGGCTTCGACATGTGGCCCGGCCCGTACGGCGAGTGGGGGTCGCGCAAGTATCTGCTGGCCAGCCTGGACCAGTCGCTCAAGCGGATGGGCCTGGAGTACGTCGACATCTTCTACAGCCACCGGCCGGACCCGGACACGCCGCTGGAGGAGACGATGGGCGCGCTGGACCGGGCGGTGCGCTCGGGCAAGGCGCTGTACGCGGGCATCTCCAACTATCCGGCGGAGCTGACCGCGCAGGCGGCCAGGATCATGCGGGAGCTGGGCACGCCGCTGCTGATCCACCAGCCGTCCTACTCGATGATCAACCGGTGGATCGAGGACGGGCTGCTGGACACGCTGGAGGAGGCGGGCATGGGCTGCATCGTCTACTCGCCGCTGGCGCAGGGCCTGCTGACCGACCGCTACCTGAAGGGCGTGCCGGCGGACTCGCGGGCGGCCACCAGCCGATTCCTCAGCGCCGACCAGATCGACACCGAGCTGGCCGGCAAGCTGAACGCGATCGCCCAGGAGCGCGGGCAGACGCTGGCCCAGATGGCGCTGTCGTGGACGCTCCGGGACCCGCGGGTGACGAGCGTGCTGATCGGCGCGAGCAGCGTCGCCCAGCTGGAGGACAACGTGGCCTGCGTCGACGGCCCGGCGTTCACCGGCGACGAGCTGGAGGCGATCGACGCGATCACAGCGCCTCGTGCCGCTGGAGGTGCGTGAACGCCGCCCAGCCGGGGAGCACCGGCAGCCAGAACGTGAGCAGCCGGTAGAGCAGCACGGCCGACGTGGCCAGCTCGGCGGGCACCCCGGCCACGGTCAGGCCCGCCGTGAGCGACAGCTCGACCGCGCCCAGGCCGCCGGGCGTGGGCGCGGCCGAGCCGATCGCGTTGGCGGTGAGGTAGACGACCGCCACGGTGGTGAAGCCGATCTCCCAGTTGAAGGCGTGCACGCACGCGTACAGGCAGAGCACGAACGCGATCGTGATCATGAGGGTGCCGGCCGAGCCCTCGATCAGCTTGCGCGGCGACTGGAGCACGTCCAGCAGCCGCGGCAGCACGTTGGAGAACAGCCGCCGCATCCGCCCGGTCACCAGCCGGCGCAGCGGCGGCACCCCCAGCAGCGCCACGACCAGCAGCGCGACCGCGAGCAGCGCCACCACCAGCTCACGTGACGGGGTGAACGTGGTGGCCGTGTTGGAACCGGTGATGTAGGCGAACAGCAGCAGCAGGCCGATGTGGAAGCCGAGCATGACGAGCTGCGAGGCGCCCACGCTGGCCACCGCGAGCGCCGGCGCGATGCCGCGTTTCTGCAGGTAGCGGGTGTTGATGGCGACGCCGCCGACGGCGGCGGGCGCGACGAGTTTCACGAACGAGGCCGCGAACTGCACGAGCGTGGTCCGCCAGAGCGGCAGCGAGTCGGGCACGAAGCCTCTGAGCACGAACGCGGCGGCCACGAAGCTGGCGAACGAGGCGGCCAGCGCCAGCACCGACCAGGCCCAGTTGGCCTGGGTGACGACCTCCACCAGGTTGACCTGGCTGAGCTGGGAGAGCAGGAAGTAGGCGGCGAGCGCGCTGGCGATGATGGTGACGAGGGTGCGCGGCCGGAACCGCTCCAGCCGGATCTCCTCGACCTTCACCTCGGGTTCGAGCGCGGCGATCTGCTCGCGTACGGCGGCGAGCAGGTTCTTGTCCTTGGCCAGGGCGGCGCGGGTCTCGCGGGTCAGCGCGATGCGCTGCAGCAGCGGCATGGCGGCGGCCAGCGCCTCGGTGCCCATGACCGTGTGCGCCTCCCGTACCGACCGTTCGGGACCGACGCGCAGCGCCAGGTAGACGAGGAGCTGGGCGACGTCGAGCCGGAGCAGCAGGTCTCCGGCGGCGATCTCGCCGCTGCGGGCGTCGGTGAGCACGACCCGGCCGGCCTTGTCGAGGTGGATGCCCTCGCCGGTGAGCCGCCGGTGCGCGAGCCGCTGGATCTGCAGCAGCGACACCTGCTCCCAGATCTGGTGCAGGACGCCGTCGTCGATCTCCTCGGTGGGCACCTCGTCGAGCGGCCGGGTGTCGAGGTGCTCGTAGGCGAGCAGGGCCGCTTCCGTGCCGATCTCGCTCGTGCCGAGCAGGCGGGGCGTGCTGGCTCCGGCCGCCTGCGCGGCGTAGGCCATCAGCGCCTCCCGCTCCAGCTCGGCGCGGAGCGAGCGGATGGCCCTGCGCCTGGTCTCGGTGCTGAGCCGGAAGCGCCGCCAGAGCCGGTAGGGCAGGCCGGCCACCTGACGGTCGCGGTCGAGCACGGTGACGTCGAGGCGGGTGCCGTCAGCGAGCCCGACGGCGTAGCGGCGGCTGCCCTGGTGGTCGTCCTCGATGCGGCGGGCCGACACGGGCGAGAACGACAGCTTGCGCAGGGCCGCGATCACCGCGTTGCCCGGCGGTCTGGTGTTGGGGCTGCCGATCCCGTACAGGGTGGCGTAGCCGATGGCCATGCCGACCAGGACGGTGACGATGGCGCCCGGCAGGGTGACCTGCCTGCCGGAGTAGAGGGCCAGGATGTAGAGCGCGATGACCGTCCACATGAGCGCCCGCCAGGTCGGCCGGCGGGCCATGCGGACCGCGGTGGTGTAGGCGAGGACGGACGTGAGCAGCGTGTTGATCGGCTCGATGCTGCGCCCGCCGGTGAGCAGCTGGTGGAGGTCGTCGGCGTTGCCCGCGAGCAGCCACTGGCCGGTCAGGAACGCGCCGACCATGCCGATGATGGCGGCGATCAGCCCTTCGGCGACGCGCAGGCCGTCGCGGTGGAAGACGCGCTCCACGGCGAAGGCGACCGGCACGGTGAGCACAGCGGCGCCGCCGATGAACGTGGCGATCCGGCTGAGCAGCGGCACCAGGGTGGTGCCCTCCGTGACGTCGCGCTCCAGCCCGTACAGGGTCTGCTTGGCGACCAGCGCCAGCAGGATCACGGCCGCCAGCGCGGCCAGCGTCACGAGCAGGCGCAGCAGGTCGGACGGGCGGCGCAGCCGCTGCGGCAGCAGCGGCTCCACCACGTACACGTCCGGCTCAGCGCGGCTCTCGGGAGCGGGCGGGCCCCCTTTACGGGGTTCCTCCGCGTCGTCGCGTTCTCTGATCTCGGCCACCGACAGCGATTCTGCACCTTCCAAGCGAGACCGTACGTACTTGTGGGCCTAGTGTCCCGAATCGTCACGTCAATCGGGGCATCGGGCCCCGGGGGCCTCTTGCCCGTAAGCTGTGTCTTATGCCAGGTGACTTGAGGGTTCTGGGCGCGTGCCCGCTTGACTGTCCCGACACCTGCTCCTGGGTGGTGACCGTACGCGACGGCGAGGCCGTCTCGATGCGCGGCAACCCCGACCAGCCGTACACCAGAGGCGCGCTCTGCGTGAAGGTCAACCGCTACCTGGAACACACCCGGGCGGCCGACCGCATCCTCTACCCGATGCGGCGGACCGGGCCCAAGGGGTCCGGGCAGTTCGAGCGCATCAGCTGGGACGAGGCGCTGGAGGAGATCTCCGTACGGCTGCGCGCCATCGTCGAGGAGCACGGCGGCCAGGCGATCTGGCCCTACCTGGGCACCGGGTCGCTCGGTTACCTGCAAGGTTGCGAGGGCGTGGCCGGGCGGCGGTTCTGGAACATGCTGGGCGCCTCCCGCCACTGGCTGAACATCTGCTCGACCGCCGGCAACACGGGGCTGAAGCTGGCCAACGGCACTCCGGGCGGCATGGACCCGGAGAACTTCGCGCAGGCCAAGCTGATCTTGCTGTGGGGCACGAACCCGCTGACCAGCGGCCACCACCTGTGGAAGTTCATCCAGGACGCGCGCGCCGACGGCGCCCACGTGGTCGCCATCGACCCGATCCGCACCCGTACGGCCGACCAGGCGGACGAGCACCTGGCGATCCGGCCCGGCACCGACGCGGCGCTCGCGCTCGGCCTGCTCCACGTGGTGCTGGCGGAGAACGCGCAGGACGAGGAGTTCCTGGCCACGCGGACCGAGGGCTGGGAGGACTTCCGCGCGGAGATCATGGAGTATCCGGTCGAGCGGGTCGCGGAGATCACCGGGCTGCCCGCCGAGGCCATCCACAGGCTGGGGACGAGGCTGGCGCACACCCGCCCGACCGCGATCCGCGCCACCATGGGCCTCCAGCGCCACTCCGGCGGCGGCACCGCGCTGCGCACCATCGCCGCGATCCCCGGCGTGACCGGCGACTGGCGGCACCCCGGCGGCGGGGTGGCGTACTCGACCAGCGGTCACGTCCACCTGCGCGTCGACACCCGCGACGACCTGCTGCCCGGCCCGGTCCGCACGCTCACCATGACCCGGCTGGGCTCGGAGCTGGCCAAGCCCGACTCGGTCAAGTGCCTGTTCGTGTACGCGGCGAACCCGGCGGGCTCGACCTCCGACGCCAACGCGGTGCGGGCGGGCCTGGCCCGCGAGGACCTGTTCACCGTGGTCGTGGAGCAGTTCCCGACCGACACCGCCGACTACGCCGACATCGTGCTCCCGGCCACCATGCAGACCGAGCACTTCGACCTGCACGCCGGCTACGGGCACCTCTACCTGCTGTGGAACGAGCCCGCCACGCCGCCGCCGGGCGAGTGCGTGTCCACCACCGAGCTGTTCCGGCGGCTGGCCGCCCACATGGGGATGACCGAGCCGTCGCTGTTCGCCTCCGACCTGGAGCTGGCCGAGGAGCTGCTGTCGAGCGGCCACCCGTCGCTCCACGGCGTCACGCTCGACCGGCTGCGCAAGGAGGGCTGGGTGCGGATGAACTATCCGGCGCCCTTCGCGCCGTTCGCCGAGGGCTTCCCGACCGACTCCGGCCGGATGCGGTTCCCGCCGCGCGGCAAGGCGTACGTGCCGTCGCGGTCCTCGCAGACCGAGGGCGGGCTGGTGCTGATCACCCCGGCGCCGCACACCTTCCTCAACACCACGTTCGCGAACAACCCGGAGCTGCTGCGCCGGGCCAAGGACCCGGTCGTGCTGGTCAACCCGGCCGACGCGGCGGCGCGCGGGCTGGCGGGCGGGCAGCGGGTCCGGGTGCGCAACGCCTTCGGCGAGTTCCTGGCCGACGTGGAGATCAGCGACCGGGTGGCGCCGGGCGTGGTCGCCTCCGAGAAGGGCCGCTGGCCCAAGCTCACCCCCGGCGGCTCGAACCCGAACGCGGTGGTCGAGGAGCGCGACGCCGACCTGGGCAGGGGCGCCGTCTACCACGACAACCGGGTGGAGCTCATCCCAGCGTGAGCTTGTAACCCTCGTGGGAGGCGGTGAAGCCGAGCGAGTCGTAGAAGCGGTGCGCGTCGCGGCGTGTCTTGTCGGAGGTGAGCTGCACCATCGCGCAGCCGCGGGCGCGGGCCCGGTCGATCGCCCACTGGATCATCCTGCGGCCCAGCCCCTCGCCGCGGGCCTGGGCGGCGACCCTGACGGCCTCGATCTGGCAGCGCTCGGAGCCCAGCCGCGACAGCCCGGCCAGGTAGGTCAGCTGCATCGTGCCGATCACCTTGCCGTCCCGCTCGGCCACGATCAGCTCGTCCCACGGGTCCGCGTCGATGCGCTCGAAGGCGGCCATGTAGCGCGGGTCGTTCGGGTCGCCCTCGCGCTGGGCGCCCAGCGGGTCGTCGGCCAGCATGGCCACGATCGCGGGCACGTCCTCCGCGCGGGCCTGGCGGAAGAGCAGGGACAGCGCGTAGTGGGATTCGGGGATGTCCGGGTTGGACGGCAGGCCCATCGTCTTCCCGGTGGGCGTGAACCCCTTGCGGGTGTAGAGGGCCTTGGCGGCGGTGTTGTGGTCGACGCACCACAGCTCCATCTCCTCCAGGCCCTGCCCGCGGGCGTGCTCGATCGCCGCGTCCACCAGGAGCGAGCCGACGCCGCGGTTCCTGGCCTCCGGAGCCACCCACATGGACAGCAGGTGCGCCGTGCCCTCCTCGACGCGCACGCAGACCAGCCCGGCGTCGGCGCCGTCCACGACGGCCACCCGCCACCAGGAGCCGGTCAGCCGCTCAAGCCACTTCTCGGGCGTGAAGGCGCTTTCTCGCTCGTACGACGATCCGAAGGCGTCCGGCGCGTCCCGCAGCGCGCGCAGCCGGACCGTCTTCAGCCGCTCCCACTCGTCCGCGCCCAACTCCGCGATCGCGATCTCTGTCATGGGTCGCATCATGTCAAAGGCCCTCCTACCAGGGTCGAAATCAGGGTGCATCCCCGATGTGGGCAAGGGGTCCGCGCAGGCACGCTGAGGACATGAACGAAATCACCCGACGTGATGAAGTCTCCCTGTCCGGTGCGGCGCTGCGTGGCGCGCCGTGGAAGGCCGCCGCCGTCGGCGGCGGGGCGGTCGCCGCGGCGAGCTTCGGCACCGGCCTGATCACCGGTGGTGCCGACCTGTCGGGGGCGCTCGGCCTGGGCATCGCCCTGTTCACGCTGATCGCCGCCATCGGGGCGGTGGCCAAGCCCTACGAGGGCGACCGCGTGACGCGCCAGGCGCGCCAGTGGGGGTTGCGCCACCCGTGGCGGTTCGCGCTGATGCCCGCCGGCATCGCGATGGTGCTCGACTATCCGGTGCAGGTCATCTTCGACGACGCGCACTGGTTCGGCGGGGTGTTCGACGCCGCGTGGCACGGTCTGCTCGTGTACGTCATCGCGGCGGTGGTGACGATGACGCTGAAGGGACGTGTCCTGACGCGGTGACGGCTCACCCAACCCGCTCGGCCTGGCCCCGGCATACGCAGAACTCGTTGCCCTCCGGGTCGAGCATGGTGACCCAGCCCTTGCCCTCGTCGTCACGGCGGTCCTCGTACAGGGTCGCGCCGAGCCGGAGCAGCCGCTCGACCTCCTGCTCGCGGGTGGACCCGGCGGTGGCGCTGACGTCGATGTGCAGCCGGTTCTTCACCGACTTGCCCTCGGGGACGCGGATGAACAGCAGGAACGGGTAGCGCCCGGTCTCCAGCATCACCTCGTCGTCGCCCGGCTTGTCGCCCTCGCCGAACGGGAGCCCGAGCGCCTCACCCCACCACGAGGCGAGCTTGTACGGGTCGGCGCAGTCGACGGTCACACACTGGATTTCGATCACATGTTCAGCCAAGCGTGCCGCCGGCGGCCGCGTCAAACGGGATTAGTCCCACCAGAGGGTGACCCAGCGGTCGCGGGGCAGCGGCCACATGCCGAGCTCCAGGGCGACCCGGGCGACCTCCTCCGCCCTGGACGGCTCCAGGCAGATGCGCAGGCATGCGCTCCTCGCCAGCTCCTCCAGCGAGTCGAAGCGCTCCAGCGGTGACTCGCGCTCCTCGACGTGGACGTCGAAGCCGAGCGCGGCCGCCAGCGCCACGCAGTCTTCCGCGATGGGCCGCACCGGGCGTTCGATGCCGTGGAAGTGTTCCCACAGCGGCGACATCCAGCTCATCGGGTGGCGGTTGGGCAGCTCCAGCACCACCCGGCCGCGGGTGCGGCTGTCGAGGGCGCGCAGGAAACGGTCGAGGTCGGGCACGTTGTAGACGACGTGGGCGGCGACCGACACGTCGACCTCGGGCACCCGTCCGGCGACGTCCGGCCAGCGGCCCTCGACCGTGGTGACGGGGACGCCCAGCTTGTCGGCGCGGGCCGCCAGCTCCTCCAGCATCGCGCCCGAGGTGTCGACCGCGTACAGGTGGCCGATCCGATCGCGCAGCGGCAGGGACGAGGCTCCGGGGCCGGAGCCGACGTCGAGCAGCGTGCCGCCCTCCGGCAGCGCCTCGGCCATCCGGGTCAGCGTGGGGCCGTCGCCGGGCTCGGCGAGCGCCTTGTCGGTGCGGGTGGTGAAGCGCGCCACGGGATAGGACCACGGGTCGGCCGGGGCCGCGGCGAGGATCTCCTCCGGAATGGCCCAGGATTCCAGGCGCTCTCGCCAGCGCGCGGCGAGTTCTTCGGCGTCCATGAACCGAGCATGCCACGCATATCTCTGGTTACCCGCGGGTAGCATTCCTAGTAAGGTTACTGGCCAGTACGAATCTCACCGGGTTCAAGGAGAGCTGCACCGATGGGCCACTACAAGAGCAACCTTCGCGACCTTGAGTTCAACCTCTTCGAAGTCTTCGGGCGGCGCGAGATCCTCGGCAGCGGTCCCTACGCGGAGATCGACGAGGACGTCGCGCGCAGCATCCTGGACGAGGTGAACAGGCTGTCGACCACGGTGCTCGCCGAGTCGTTCGAGGAGGGCGACCGCAACCCGCCCGTCTTCGACCCCGCGACCGGCTCGGTGACCCTTCCCGACGGCTTCAAGAAGTCGTACCAGGCGCTGATCGACGGCGGCTGGGCGCACCTCGACCTGCCCCAGGAGCTGGGCGGCCCCGGCATCCCGCGCAGCCTCGCCTGGGCGGCCGCCGAGATGGTGCTGGGCGCGAACCCGGCGCTCTACATGTACGGAGCCGGCCCCAACTTCGCCTACACCCTGTGGAAGCTGGGCACCCCCGAGCAGAAGCGCTTCGCCGAGCTGGCCATCGAGCGCGACTGGGGCGCCACCATGGTGCTCACCGAGCCGGACGCGGGCTCCGACGTCGGCGCCGGCCGCGCCAGGGCCGTACGCCAGGAGGACGGCTCCTGGCACATCGAGGGCGTCAAGCGCTTCATCACCAGCGCCGAGCAGGACATGACGGAGAACATCTTCCACCTGGTGCTGGCCCGGCCCGAGGGCCACGGCCCCGGCACCAAGGGCCTGTCGATGTTCCTGGTGCCCAAGTACCACGTCGACCTGGAGACCGGCGAGCTCGGCGAGCGCAACGGCGTGTACGTGACCAACGTCGAGCACAAGATGGGCCTGAAGGTCTCCACCACCTGCGAGCTGACCTTCGGCGAGAAGCACCCGGCGATCGGCTGGCTGGTCGGCGAGGTGCACGAGGGCATCAAGCAGATGTTCATGGTCATCGAGCACGCCCGCATGATGGTCGGCACCAAGGCCATCGCCACCCTCTCCACCGGCTACCTCAACGCGCTGGAGTACGCCAAGTCCCGGGTCCAGGGCGCCGACCTCACCCGGCAGGCCGACAAGACCGCGCCCCGGGTCACCATCACCCACCACCCCGACGTACGCCGCGAGCTCATGCTGCAGAAGGCCTACGCCGAGGGCATGCGGGCGCTGGTGCTCTACACGGCCACCTTCCAGGACGCCCTCCAGATCGACCCCGCGGACCGGCACGCCGAGGAGATGAACGACCTGCTGCTGCCCGTGGTCAAGGGCGTCGGGTCGGAGCGCTCGTACGAACTGCTGTCCCGTTCGCTGCAGACCCTGGGCGGCTCCGGCTACCTCCAGGACTACCCGATCGAGCAGTACATCCGGGACGCGAAGATCGACTCCCTGTACGAGGGGACGACCGCGATCCAGGGCATGGACCTGTTCTTCCGCAAGATCCTGCGCAACCAGGGCTCGGCCATCGGCAAGCTGCTCGCCGAGATCAACGAGTTCGCCTCCTCCGAGGCCGGCAACGGCCGGCTCAAGGAAGAGCGCAAGCTGCTCGCCGAGGCCGCGGGCGAGGTCAAGGTCATGGGCGACACGATGGCCGGCTGGGCGCTCGCCTCCATGGAGAAGCCGGAGGAGATCTACAAGGTCGGCCTCAACACCACCCGGCTCCTGCTCGCCCTCGGCGACCTGGTGATCGGCTGGCTGCTGCTGCGCCAGGCCGAGGTCGCCCTGGCCAGGCTGGCGGACGGCGAGGACCCGTTCTACCAGGGCAAGGTCGCCGCCGCCGAGTTCTTCGCGCAGACCGTGCTGCCGCGGCTGGCCGCGGAGCGCCGCGTGGTCACCGGCACCGGCCTGGGGCTCATGGAGCTCCCGGAGGAGGCCTTCTGACCGATCGGCACCTCAGGACACCCGTTCCGGGTTTCACCCCAGGACACCCGGTCCGGCCTCACCCCAGGACGCCCGTTCCGTTTCGGAACGGGCGTCCTGCGTTTCCCGGCAAGGTAGTGATCGCCCATACTCGGGTATGACCGTGGGCGTACGGACTGTTTGCCAACTGGAGGCCGTGATGGGTGTCGGGGTCAGCATCTTCTTCCTCACGCTCGGCGCCATCTTGAGGTTCGCGATCGAACCCGACGTGTTCGGTGAGAGCGTCCACATGGACGTCATCGGCCTCATCTTCATGATCGTGGGCGGGGCGGGCGTCGTGCTGAGCATCGTGATGGGGCCCAGGACCGGCCAGACCTCCGAGCGCCGGCTGATGCACCGCGAGAACAACCCGCCCGAGGTCTAGCAGGCGAACTGCACGGCGGCGCGGCTCTCCAGGATCGGCTTGATGTGCTCGGCGATCACCGCCTGGTGCCGGGGATGGTCCCGGTAGGCGCGGTAGTCGTCCTCGCTGTCGAAGTCGGCGACCACGGCGAAGTGGTGGTTGCCGGGGTTGATGCCGGCGTCGGCGCCGAGGGTGTACGAGCGGATCTGGGGGATCTCACCCGGCAGTTTGCTCAGCTCGGCCGCGACCGCGGCCTTCTGCTCCTCGGTGGCCTCCGGTGACCAGGTGAACAGCACCACATGACGAATCATGGCCAGACCTTATCGAGCCGGATCGTTCTCACTCTGAGAAAGACATGATGGAAGAGTTACCCCATCGGTACGCGCCGGTCGCGGTGACCGTCGACGTGGTGGCGCTGACCATCCGCGACCGGCGGCTGCAGGTGCTCGTCGCCGAGCGCGACGCCGGGCCGTACGCGGGATCGCGGGCGCTGCCGGGCGGGTTCATCAGGCCGGAGGAGGAGCTGGCCGAGGCGGCGGTGCGGGAGCTGGGCGCCCGGCCCGCCCACCTGGAGCAGCTCGCCAGCTACGGCGGCCCGGGACGCATGCGGGTCCTGTCCGTGTCGTACCTCGCCTTCGTCCCCCACCTGCCCCGCCCCCGGGCCGGCGCGGCCTGGCATCCGGCCGACGACCTGCCCCCGCTGGCCTCCGACCACGCCCGGATCGTCGCCGACGGGGTCGAACGGGCCCGCGCCAAGCTGGAGTACACACCGCTGGCCAGTGCCTTCGCGGGCGACACGTTCACCATCTCCGAGCTGCGGCAGATCTACGAGACCGTGTGGGGGACGCGGCTGCACCCCGGCAACTTCCACCGCAAGGTCCTGTCGGTGCCGGGCTTCGTCGAGGGCACCGGCGCGACCACGCGGACCGGCGGCGTCCGCGGCGGCCCCCGGGCCAGGCTCTACCGCGCCGGAGACGCCCGGCTCCTCCACCCGCCGCTGCTCCGGCCGGGCTCGGCGGGCACCGCCCCGGACCGGTCGCCGGGGCGGTGGTGAGCCGTCAGCTCCAGGCGAGCATGTGGAGCGGGTCCTCCAGCATGGCGCCGACGTCGCGCAGGAACAGCGAGCCCAGCTCGCCGTCGACCACCCGGTGGTCGAAGGAGACGGCCAGCGTCGTCACCTTCCGCACCGCCAGCTCGCCGCCGACCACCCACGGCATGTCCCTCACCTGGCCGAAGGCGAGGATGGCGCTCTCGCCCGGGTTCAGGATCGGGGTGCCGGCGTCGACGCCGAACACGCCCACGTTGGTGATCGTGATCGTGCCGCCCGACATCTCCGCCGGCTGGGTGCGGCCAGCCCGGGCCGTCTCCGCCAGCTCGTTGAGCGCGCGGGCGAGGTCGAGCAGCGAGAGGCTGTGGGCATTCTTGATGTTCGGCACCAGCAGGCCGCGCGGGGTGGCGGCGGCGATGCCCAGGTTCACGTGGCGCTTGACCACGATCTCCTGGGCCGCCTCATCCCACGCGGCGTTCATCATCGGGTAGCGGGCGGCGGCCACCAGGACGGCCTTGGCCACCAGGAGCAGCGGCGAGACCTTCACCCCGGCGAAGTCGGGCATCGCGCGCAGCCGCCCGACGGCCTCCATCGTCCGCGTGACGTCGACCTGGAGGAACTCGGTCACGTGGGGTGCGGTGAAAGCGCTGGCGACCATCGCCTGGGCGGTCATCTTGCGCACGCCCTTGACCGGGATGCGCTCCTCCTCCGGCGTCTCCGTGCGGGTCTCCGCGGGGGTCTCCCGCTCGGCCGCCCGGTGGACGTCCTCGCGGGTGATCGTGCCCTGCGGGCCGGTGCCGGTGAGGGTGGTGAGATCCACCCCCAGGTCCTTGGCCAGCTTGCGGACGGGCGGCTTGGCCAGCGCCGCCGGCCGGGGCTCGGGCTCCGGTTCCGGTTCCGCCGCCGGGGGCGGGGCGCCGGGGGTGGCGGTTCGGGCGGGGTTGGCCACGGGCGGGGCCGGGATGTTGGACGGCATCGGGGTCTTGCGTGGGCGCCGTCGCGTCGTACCGGGTTTGACTCCGTAGCCGACCAGGACCGCCTGGCGCTCCTCCTTGGGGGCGGGGCTGCCGTGGGCGCCCGGCTCGACCGCGCCCTCCTCGGGCGGGTTGGGGACGAGCTCCTCCGCCTTGGCCTCTCCGGGCGGCGCTTCCTCCAGGGTGTCGACCGTGATGACCGGGACGCCGACGTCCACCGTCTGGCCCTCCTCGGCCAGCAGCTCCGCCACCACGCCGTCCCACGGGATCGGCAGCTCCACGATGGACTTGGCCGTCTCGATCTCCACGACGATCTGGTTGACCTTGACCTCGTCGCCCGGCTGGACGTGCCAGCGGACGATCTCCGCCTCCGTCAGCCCCTCGCCGACGTCGGGGAGCTTGAACTCGCGTCGCATCTGCACAACCCCCTGTCAGTACGCGAAGGCGCGGTCGACGGCGTCGAGCACCCGGTCCAGGTCGGGGAGGTAGTGCTCCTCCAGCCTCGACGGCGGATAGGGGGTGGAGAAGCCGCCGACCCGCAGCACCGGCGACTCCAGGTGGTAGAAGCACTGCTCGGTGATCCGGGCCGCCAGCTCGGCGCCGAACCCGTTGTTGACCGGCGCCTCGTGGACCACGACCGCCCGGCCGGTCTTCCGTACGGACTCCATCACCAGCGGCTGGTCGAGCGGGTTGAGCGAGCGGAGGTCGACGACCTCCAGCGAGCGGCCCTCCTCCTCGGCGGCCTGCGCGGCCTCCAGGCAGGTCTTGACCATCGGCCCGTAGGCGAGCAGCGTGGCGTCGGTGCCGGGACGGGTCACCCGGCCCTTGTCCATGGGGGTCCACCAGCCGGTGCTCGTGGTGTCGACGTCGGCCTTCTCCCAGTAGCGCCGCTTCGGCTCGAAGAAGATCACCGGGTCTTCGCAGCGGATCGCCTGCTGGATCATCGCGTACGCGTCGGCGGGGTTGGAGCAGGCCACCACACGCAGGCCGCCGGTGTGCGTGAAGTACGCCTCGGGCGACTCGCTGTGGTGCTCGACCGCGCCGATGCCGCCGCCGCAGGGGATCCGTACGACCACCGGAAGCTTGATCGCGCCGAGCGAGCGCATCGGCATCTTGGCCAGCTGGGTGATGATCTGGTCGGCGGCCGGGAACACGAACCCGTCGAACTGGATCTCGCACACCGGCCGGTAGCCGCGGAGCGCCAGCCCGATCGCGGTGCCGATGATGCCGGACTCGGCCAGCGGCGTGTCGATCACGCGGTCCTCGCCGAAGTCCTTCTGCAGCCCGTCGGTCACCCGGAACACGCCGCCGAGCTTGCCCACGTCCTCGCCCATGATGAGGACCTTGGGGTCGTCCTCCATCGCCTTGCGCATGCCCTCGTTGAGCGCCTTGGACAGGCTCATCACGGTCATTTCTCGAACCCCTCCAAGTACGCGGCGAACTGGGCGCGCTCCTCGTCGAGCAGCGCGTGCGGCTCGGCGTAGACGTGCTCGAAGATGGCCATCGGGCCGGGGTCCGGCATGGCCAGGCAGCGGCGGCGCAGGTCGGCGCCGAGCTGGTCGGCCTCGGCCTCCACGGAGTCGAAGAACTCCTGGTCCGCCAGCTCGTTCTTGAACAGGTAGGCCTTGACGCGCTCGATCGGGTCCTTGAGCTTCCACGCCTCCAGCTCGCTGGCCACGCGGTAGCGGGTGGGGTCGTCGGTGGTGGTGTGGGCTCCCATCCGGTACGTGAACGCCTCGATGAGCGTGGGGCCCTGGCCCTCGCGGGCGTTCTTGAGCGCCTGGCGGGTGACGGCCAGGCAGGCGAAGACGTCGTTGCCGTCGACCCGGACGCCGGGGAAGCCGAACCCGGAGGCCCTGCGGTAGAGCGGGATGCGGGTCTGCTTCTCCAGCGGGGCGGAGATGGCCCACTGGTTGTTCTGGCAGAAGAACACGATCGGGGCGTTGAACACGCCGGCCCAGATGAACGACTCGTTCACGTCGCCCTGGGAGGTGGCGCCGTCGCCGAAGTAGACCATCGTGGCGGCGTTCGCGTCGTCGCGCTGGATGCCCATCGCGTAGCCGACGGCGTGCAGGGTCTGGCTGCCGATGACGATCGTGTAGAGGTGGAAGTTGTGTTCCTGCGGGTCCCAGCCGCCGTGACTGACGCCGCGGAACAGGCCCAGCAGCTTGACCGGGTCGACGCCGCGGCACCACGCCACGCCGTGCTCGCGGTAGGTGGGGAAGGCCATGTCGGTGTCGGCCAGCGCCCGGCCGGAGCCGATCTGCGCGGCCTCCTGGCCGAGGAGGGAGGCCCAGATGCCGAGCTCGCCCTGGCGCTGCAGGGCGACGGCCTCCAGGTCGACGCGCCGGACGAGCACCAGGTCGCGGTAGAGGGATCTGATGTCTTCCGGTGTCAGGTCGATGTCGTAGTCGGGGTGCTGAACTCGCTCGCCCTCAGGGGTGAGTAGCTGGACGAGCTCCGGGGGTGCTTCGGCACCACGAGAGGCGTCGGTGGTCACGTGCCACTCCTGTGCGGTCGGGGCCGAATACGGCGGGATTGCCGCCTGTCATCGGCCTTCGGGTGCATACCACCATGGGGTGATGGTTCGTATGCTCTTGGAGCCATCGTGGCAGACGTCACAGTCCATTGCACAAGCCCCATGCCCTCCCCGTTCCCCGCGTTCTGGCGGCGAACACACGCCGGTAGGCTGTGGTTTGCCAACCCCGCCGTACCCAGGAGGAACGCAGTGGCGCGCGTGATCGTAGACGTGATGCTGAAGCCCGAGATTCTCGACCCGCAGGGCCAGGCCATCGCCCGCGCGCTGCCCCGGCTGGGCTTCTCCGGTGTCTCCGCCGTACGACAGGGCAAGCGGTTCGAGCTGGACCTCGACGGCCCCGCCGACGAGGCGGCCATTGCGGACGTCCGAAAGATGGCCGAGACTCTGCTCGCCAACACCGTCATCGAGGACTTCACGGTCCGCGTCGAAGAGTAGAACAGCACATATCACATGGGGTCGTGCCGCATTCCGGCGCGCCAGAATGCCACGCGAACCCCAACAGTAAATAACAACCACGTGATTTTGCGGTTAGCCCCGATTTCACGGGGAAACCTACTCCAGGTGACATTCCGGCGCCCGGAGGAGTCCGGTGGACATTGAGTTCTCGTTGGCACTGCCACGGGATGCGATCGGCATCCCGATGGTCAGGCGAGTGCTTGGCGATGCGATGCGGTCGCTCAACGTGAGCGAATCCTGCATCGCCGACATGCTGCTCGCTGTCTCCGAGGCCTGCTCCAACGCGGTACGACACGGCGGCCCCGCCAACCGCTACGAAGTCTCCGCATCCATCGGCTACGGCCGCTGCGACGTCCGCGTCGCCGACAACGGGGGCGGGCTGCCGTCCATGCCGCTCCGCTTCCCGCCCGCCGACACCGAGAACGGGCGCGGGCTGCTCATCATGCGCTCCGTCGTGGACGAAATCTCCTTCGGCATCACGCCCGGCCGCGGCACCACCGTCCACCTGCGCAAGCAACTCGCCTGGGAAGGCGAATCCGACACCGCTTCCCGCGAGCTCGCGGCCGTCTGAGAATTGGCTTTCGCGTCCCAGGCGTTGCCGATCGGCTTCAATCTGGGCGGTTCGCCCGCAAGGCATGGTCCTCGCTCCGCTCGGGCGCCTTTCCTGGGGGCTTCCGCCCGACGCCGCCAAGTGGCCGTCCAAACCCGGTGACGTTGAACCCGTCGCCCTATACCCAGTGACGTTGAACCTGTCGCCGCCACGCGAACTCCATACCCGTGGATACTGAACCCGTCGCCGCGCTGTTCAATCGTTGCCCGGTCGCCCCGGATTCGACCTCTTGGGTTCGGTCATTGACCCGGATGAAACCGCTGCTCATGGGCTGCTCTCCAGGTCATAACTCAGAAGTGACCGCCGCAACCCGCGTACTCTCGGTGATTTCCCATCGATCCTGCCGGCTCTGCGCGGTGCCGGTGAACTGGCCGAAAGTAGGAGCATCAGCGCCGTTGACCCTGCTTTCGGCCGGTGCCGTCCTTTGGATGGCTCTGCAGGCTGGGGCCTATGCCGCCCCCCGAAGTTCCCGTCAGCCATCACGGTCCCCCGTGCGACGAGCCCGCTGCTCCCGGCCGGTCCCCGGCTCCTGTCCTCTCCTCTGACCGGCCCCGCATCGTCGCTCTCGACGTGCTGCGCGGGTTCACGCTCTGCGAGATCCTGCTCGCCAACATCCAGCTGATCGCCGGTGGCGGCACCGCCGTCGTGACCCAGCCGATGGGCGAGTGGGATCCCTGGCTCGGGCTGCCGATCTTCTCCCTGCTGTTCGGCATCGGGTTCTCGCTGCTGCTGGACTCCGCCGCCGATCGCGTCGCGCGGCCGTGGCTGGTTCTGCTGCGCAGGCTGGTGGCGCTGCTCGCGATCGGGCTCCTGCACATGCTGCTCTGGCCGGGCGAGATCCTGACCGTGTACGCCGTCGTCGGCCTGCTGGTGCTGCTACCTTCCACCTGGCTGCCCCGGTGGGTCGTAGCGGGACTCGCCGGGGCACTCATCCTGGCAGCACTGGTCGGCGGAGGCGGGCCGCTGCTGATCGCCGGACTGTTCCTGCTGGGCTCGGCGCTGGTCCGGTACGGGGTGGTCGAGCGCATCGAGCGGTCCACCTGGGTGCCGCTTCTGCTGGGGCTGGCCTTCGCCGCGGGGACGGCCATCGCTCTGTGGTCGCGGCCTGCGTCGCGGCCGTCCTTCGCGTCCGACCTGGCCGACCTGCTGATCGCCGGTGTGGTGGTGTGTGCCCTGCTGGTCCTGCTCAGGACGCCGCTGCGACCGGTGCTGCGGGTCGTGTTCGCGCCGCTGGGGAGGATGGCTCTGACCAACTATCTGACCGCCACGCTCCTCGTCCTGGGGGCCGCTCACGTCCTCGGTCTGCCGATCGTCCAAGCCCCACAGGTGGCGTTCCTGGCGGCGGGAGCCATCCTGGCGGCCCAGTGGGTGTTCTCCGCCCTCTGGTTGCGCCGCTACCGCCAAGGGCCCCTGGAATGGCTCTGGCGCTGGGCTACGTGGGCTCGCCGCCCGGCCTCCGGCGCCACTGGGCGGTGAGATCCGCGCCGCCGCTGCTCTTGAGACGCCTACGGATGACATCCTTCAAGTTACGCTCGACCAGCGCGTCGGCATCCACGGAACCACCCTCTCTGACCTGCTGGTTCTGTGGCTACTGCATAGAACGTCCGCATGTTTATCTCAGAACTGTCCCCCCTTTCATGTCAGATCTGTCCATGATCAACTGTCATTTTTGTCCCTCTGCACCGGGCTGCTGAGGGTCGGGGTCACGAGAGATCGGCGCCGCTTGTTGCCGCTGGCGAAAGCCGTCATCCCCCGGTCTTCGTCCTGGGCGCCATTGTTTGGCTCCGACCGAGCTTTCCGGACTCGGGCCACAGATCTTCGGGGGTCGACGGCCGCTTGTGGGGGCGTCGGGCGGCAGCCCCTGGGAAAACGTCCGAGCGGAGCGAGGGCCTTGCCTTGCGGGCGGAGCCCGCCTAGTGAGCGCTGCCCGAAGCCGATGGCGCGTAGCGCCTCTCAAGGTGAGGACCATGGTTTGCGGGCGGAGCCCGAAGCCGGTGGGCGCGTAGCGCCTCGAAAGGTGGGGGACGCGGGCAGGGCTATGCCGGAGGTTGTTGAGGAGCATCGGGAGGCAGCCGATAACCTGAATTGACCGCCGACCACCACCGGAACTGGCGGCTGCGCAACTCCTCGGAGGGGACGACAGTCATGAGCGCTGCCCGCGTGGGCGTAGTGACGTTTCCAGGCACACTAGACGACCAGGACGCCGCCAGGGCCGTGCGCCTCGTGGGCGGGGAAGCGGTGCCGCTGTGGCATGCCGACCGGGACCTGAAGGGGGTCGACGCGATCTTCCTGCCGGGCGGGTTCTCGTATGGCGACTACCTCCGGTGCGGGGCGATATCCCGGTTCGCGCCGGTGATGGAGGAGATCGTGCCCGCCGCGCGGGCGGGGCTGCCGGTGCTGGGGACGTGCAACGGGTTCCAGATTCTCTGTGAGGCTCATCTGCTGCCGGGGGCGCTGACCCGTAACGCCTCGCTGCATTACATCTGCCGTGATCAGCGGGTGCGGATCGAGACGGCCGGCACGGCGTGGACGAACTCGTACGAGGCCGGCCAGGAGATCACGCTGCCGATCAAGCACGGCGAGGGCCGGTATGTGGCCGACCCGGAGACGCTGGCCGAGCTGGAGGCGACGGGCCGGGTCGTGGTCCGTTACGTCGGCGGCAACCCGAACGGCTCGCTCAACGACATCGCGGGCGTCAGCAACGAGGCGGGCAACGTGGTGGGCCTGATGCCGCACCCCGAGCACGCGGTCGAGGAGCTGGTCGGCGCGCGGAGCACCGACGGCCTGGGTTTCTTCACCTCCATTCTCAAGAAGCTGGTGGACGCATGAGCACCGACTCCGTCAAGCGCGCGGAGGCCACGCCCGACGAGCAGCTGCCCTTCGCCGAGCTGGGCATGAAGCGGGACGAGTACGACCGGGTCCGCGACATCCTGGGCCGCCGCCCGACCAGCTCCGAGCTGGCGATCTACAGCGTCATGTGGTCGGAGCACTGCTCGTACAAGTCGTCCAAGGTGCATCTCAAGCAGTTCGCCACGAAGGCCCCCGAGTCGGATGCGCTGCTGGTGGGCATGGGCGAGAACGCCGGGGTGGTCGACATCGGCGACGGCTGGGCCGCCACCTTCAAGATCGAGTCGCACAACAGCCCCTCGTACGTGGAGCCGCACCAGGGCGCCGCGACGGGCGTCGGCGGGATCGTGCGCGACATCATGTCGATGGGCGCGCGCCCGATCGCGGTGATGGACTCGCTGCGGCTCGGCGGCGCCGACCAGGCCGACACGCGCCGGGTGCTGCCGGGCGTGGTGCAGGGCATCAGCCACTACGGCAACTGCCTGGGCCTGCCCAACATCGGCGGCGAGGTCGTCTTCGACCCCTGCTACATCGGCAACCCGCTGGTCAACGCGCTCTGTGTGGGCCTGCTGCGCAAGGACCAGATCAAGCTGGCGACCGCGCCGGGGCCGGGCAACAAGGTGGTGCTGTTCGGCGCGGCGACGGGCCCCGACGGCATCGGCGGCGCGAGCGTGCTGGCGAGCGCGACGTTCGAGGAGGAGTCGGCGGCCAAGCGCCCCGCCGTCCAGGTGGGCGACCCGTTCATGGAGAAGCTGCTCATCGAGTGCTGCCTGGAGCTGTACGCGGCCGACGTGGTCGTGGGCATCCAGGACCTGGGCGCGGCCGGGGTGTCCTGTGCGACGACCGAGCTGGCCGCGAAGGGCACCGGCGGCATGAACGTGGACCTGAACCTGGTCCCGCTCCGCGATCCCTCCCTGAGCCCGGAGGAGATCCTGATGAGCGAGTCGCAGGAGCGGATGATGGCGATCGTCCGCCCCGACGACATCGCGGCGTTCATGGCGATCTGCGAGAAGTGGGACGTCCCGGCGACCGTGATCGGCGAGGTGACCGACACCGGCCGGCTGGTGATGACCTGGAACGGCGAGGTCATCGTCGACATCCCGCCGGGCACCGCGGCCGACGACGGCCCGGTGTACGAGCGCCCGTACCACGAGCCGTCGGGCCAGGCGGCGCTCAACGCCGACACCCCCGACCGGCTGCCGCGCCCGTCCGACCTGCGGGCGACGCTGCTGCGGCTGCTCGGCTCGCCGAACCTGGCGTCGAAGGAGTGGGTGACCAGTCAGTTCGACCGGTACGTACGCTCCAACACGGTGCTGGCGCAGCCCGCCGACGCCGGGATGCTGCGCATCTCCGAGGACATCGCGGGGGGCGTGCCGACCACGCGCGGCATCGCGCTGTCGGTCGACGGCAACGGCCGTTACGCCAGGCTCGACCCGTACGCGGGGGCGCAGCTCGCGCTGGCCGAGGCGTACCGGAACGTGGCCGTCACCGGCGCCCGCCCGCTGGCCGTCACCAACTGCCTCAACTTCGGCTCGCCGGAGGACCCCGAGGTGATGTGGCAGTTCGCCGAGGCGGTGCGCGGCCTGGCCGACGCCTGCCGCACCCTGGGCGTGCCGGTGACCGGCGGCAACGTGTCGTTCTACAACCAGACGGGTTCGACCCCGATCAACCCGACCCCGGTGGTCGGCGTGCTCGGCGTGATCAACGACGTGTCGAAGCGGGTGCCGACCGGGTTCACCGGCGAGGGGCTGCGGGTGGCGCTACTGGGCGAGACGCGGCCGGAGTTCGGCGGCTCGGAGTGGGCGCACGTCGAGCACAGTCACCTGGGCGGCCTGCCGCCGCAGGCGGACCTGGAGGCTGAGCAGGCGCTGGCCCGGGTGCTGGTGGAGGCGGCCGCGCGGGGCCTGCTGGAGGGCTCGCACGACCTGTCCGACGGCGGGCTGGCGATCGCGCTGGCCGAGTCGTGCCTGGCGCGCGGCGTGGGCGCCACGGTGACGGTCACCGGCGACCCGTTCACGGAGCTGTTCAGCGAGTCGGCGGCCCGGGCGCTGGTCGCGGTGAAGCCGGAGGCGTTCGAGGCGCTGGCCGGGCTCTGCTCCGAGCACGAGGTGCCGTGCTCCGGGCTGGGCGTCACGGGCGGGTCGTCGCTCGTGGTGGAGGGCGTGCTGGAGGTGCCGGTCGCGGAGCTGCGCGAGACGCACGAGGGCACGCTGCCGGCGCTGTTCGGCTGATCGAGCGTACGAGAAAGGGCCGGTACGGGTCGCGTACCGGCCCTTTCGGCGTCTTTAGGAGGATGCCTTGAGGCAGACCACGTAGACGGTGCCGCTCGTCTGCCCCTGGCCCTGGACCGTCACGGCCCAGGTGCTGGGGCCTACGGGAGCGTTGCCGATGACCTGCGTGCCGGAGCTGACGGCGAAGCCGCCGCCGGTCGCCAGGTCGCCGTGGTCGCAGCTGGCCGTGCCGCCGCTGCGGTTGAACTTCGCGGACTTGGTGTAGGTCGTGTAGGTGACCCCGCCGCCGCCCGGCTCACCCTTCGGGCCCTGCGGACCCTGGGGGCCGCGGTCGCCCTTGGGACCGGCCGGTCCCTGGTCGCCCTTCTCGCCCTTCTCGCCCTTCGGGCCCTGCGGACCCGGCTTGCCCTGCGGGCCCGCCGGTCCCCTGTCGCCCTTGGGGCCCTTGACGCCGGGCTTGCCCTGGGGGCCGGCCGGGCCGGTGTCACCCTTCGGGCCCGCCGGGCCGGTGTCGCCCTTGGGGCCCTGCTCCCCCTTCGCCCCCTGCGGGCCGGTGTCGCCCTTCGGGCCCTGCGGGCCCTGGGGGCCCTGCTTGCCCTGCGGGCCGCGCATGCCGCGGGGGCCCTGGGCGCCGGTGTCGCCCTTCGGCCCCTGCGGGCCGGTCTCGCCCCGGGGGCCGCTGGAGACCGTGCTCTGCAGCACCGTCTCGCCGCCGATCTTCATGCGGGTCTCGGTCTTGCGGCACTTGCCGGTCGCGTTGATGATGCGGACGTATCGCGACTTCTTGTGCACGCAGGCCGTGACCTCGCCGGCCGCGGCGGCGGTGGTGGCGGCGGTCGAGGCGGTCGCCGAGCCGCCGACGGCGAGGAGGGAGGCGGCCAGCGCGCCCACTGCGGCCACGCGCAGAATCTTCATCGGAGGAACCCTTCAGGTACGGATGTTACTGCTGTTGGTCACGCGCCAAACGTTCCAGGGGATGACAATTTTTACGTAACGTGTTTATCACAGTACAAAACGTGACACTCCGGCCTGACGTTACTTGACACCGTCAGCAGGGTCGATGGGGGTAAAAGGACGCATTCGCGGGCCCGATCCCCGGTGGATAATCAAGGGCGTGCCGACGTCCGCGCCCTACCTCCCGCCCGCGACCCAGCCCGTGCGCGGCGCCGTCTGGGTGATCCATCTCGCGCTGCCCATGCTCGGCTTCTGGCTGCTGATCGCGCAGCCCCAGCTGAACGTCGAGTGGCAGCACAACCCCAGCCACTTCTGGATGATCGTGATCGTCGCCGGGCTGAACGTCGGGCTCGGCACCCTCATCAGCGAGGCCTCGCGCAGGCGGCAGGACGCGCGGCTGTTCCTGGTCTCGATGGTGTTCATCAGCAGCGCGGGGTTCTTCTTCCTGCACGGGCTGGCCACTCCTCAGGTGATCCTGCCCACCGGGTCGCTCGGCTTCGACCTGGGGCAGACGGTCGGGCTGACGATCGCGTCCGGGTTCGCGTTCGCCTCGGCGCTGCCGCTCGGCGAGCGGGCGGCCCGCCTGGTGCTCCGCGAGCAGCACCTGATCCGGGGGGTGCTCTTCGGGTTCATGGCGCTGTGGGGGTTGGCTTCGCTGATCCCGGACGTGACACCGCTCAGCCGGCCGCCGCTCACCGACCCGGTCATGTGGGTGGTCTGGCTGTCGGTGCCGGGGCTGGTGCTCTACACGGCGGCGGGCGTGATGATGTTCCTGCTCCACCGGCGGCGCCCGTCGGCCATGCTCATCAGCCTGATCACCGCGTACGCGCTGCTGGCCGAGTGCATGATCGCCGGGATGCCGCAGCTCAACTGGCACCTGACGTGGTGGGAGTGGCACATCCTGCTGACGTTCGCCTTCGGGTTCGTCGCCTACAGCGCCTACCTGCAGTTCCGGCGGGAGGGGTCGAGCGCGGGGCTGTTCGACTCGGTGGCGCTGTCGGCGACCGTGCGGCGCATCCAGCGCGACTACGACCGCGCGCTGGAGGAGCTGGTCGAGCACGTGCGGCGGGGCGAGCCGCTGGCCGCCGCCCGGCTGTCGGGCAAGTTCCGGCTGAGCGAGGGGCAGGCGGCGGTGCTCGACCGGGCGGGGCGGGCGCTGGCCGACGAACGCGAGCTGTCCGAGCGGCTGGGCGCGCTGGTCGACGTCAGCGCCCAGACCCGGGTGGGCCTGCCGGAGCAGGAGTTACTCGCCGTCGCGCTGGATCGCGTCAGGCAGGCGTACGGGGACGTGCGGATCGGACTGGTGGCCGAGGGCCGCGCGCAGATCGGTTCTCGCGCGTACGAGTTCGACGGCGCCGACCCCGTCGAGCGGGACGGCCGGATCGCCTTCCCGCTGACGGTGAAGAGCCGGCTGGCCGGGGTGCTGGAGGTGCCGCTCGGCCGGACCGGGCAGGACCGGGCGCTGGCCGCCACCCTGGCCGGGCAGCTGTCGATCTCGCTGGAGAACGCCCGCCTCTACCAGGAGCTGCACACGCTCTTCCGGCAGTACATGTCGCCGGACGTGGCCGGCGCGCTGCTTGCCGACCCGGGCCAGGCCGAGCTGGGCGGCCAGGTCAAGGAGGTGACCGCGCTCTTCGCCGACCTCAAGGGGTTCACCTCGTTCTCCGAGCGGGTCGAGCCCGGCGAGATCGTGGAGATGCTCAACCGCTACCACACGGCCGGGGTGCCGTGCGTTCTCGACAACGGCGGCACGATCGTGCAGTTCGTCGGCGACGCGCTGCTGGCCCTGTTCAACGCCCCCGCCACGCAGGCCGACCACGCCAGGGCCGCCTGCCGGGCCGCGCTGGAGATGCAGCGGGCCGCCGCGGAGGTGGCGGAGGAGATGGCGTGGAAGCGGGCCGGTCAGGAGCCCTGGCCGACGTTCCGGGTCGGGGTCAACACCGGGCCGGCGCTGGTGGGCAACATCGGCAGCCCGGAGCTGCGCGGCTTCAACGCGATGGGCGACTGCGTGAACGTGGCCGCCCGGCTGGAGGCACTGGCCGAGCCCGGCACGGTGGTGATCGGCGCGGCCACCCTCGAACAGCTCGGCGACGGGGCGACCGTGCGGCCGCTGGGCGAGCTGAGCCTGAAGGGCAAGCAGGAGCTCGTCGAGGCGTACGTCCTCACCGGGCTGCGATAGCCCGGGCGCTTCCCGTACGGAGATAATCGGCGCATGAAAGCAGAGTCCGGCGAGTTACTCGCCCTGCTCACCGACGACGAGATCGCGGCCCTGCGCGCGGCCGGGCGGCCGCGCCGGTGGGACCGCGGGGCGACGGTCATGTCCGAGGGCGACACCTCCGACTGGGTGCTCGTGCTGACCGAGGGCCGGGTCAAGGTGTCCTCCCACACCAGCGCCGGCACCGAGGTGGTGCTGGCCGTGCGCGGGCCGGGCGGGCTGATCGGGGAGATGTCGGCGATCGACGGCTCGCCCCGCTCGGCGACGGTGACCGCGCTGGAGCCGATCTCCGGCATCCTCGTCAGCGACTTCCCCGGCTTCCTGCAGCAGCACGGGCGGATCGCGGTGCTGCTCATGCGGATCGTCACCGGGCGGCTGCGCGACTCCGACCGCAAGCGGATCGAGTACGGCGCGTTCGACACCACCGGGAGGGTGGCCACCCGGCTGATCGAGCTGGCCGAGCGGTACGGCGAGCAGACCAGCGCCGGGGTGCGGGTGGCGCTGCCGCTGTCGCAGGACGAGCTGGCGGGGTGGACCGGCGCGTCCAGGGAGGCGGTCAGCAAGGCGCTGCGCTCGCTGCGCGACCGGGGGCTGATCGAGACCGGGCGGCGCCGGGTTACCATCCACGATCTGGAGGGGCTGCGGAAGCGGGCCCGGTGAACGAACTTCTAGAACAGGCCTCACCCCTCCTGACTGTGACGTACGCCGTACGTCATAGTGGTGTGCATGGTCGCCGTCACCCCCGATCGGGCCCGGATGCGTTACGCCTGGCGCGTGTGCTCCGTCACCAGCCTGGGGCTGGTCCTCATGGGACTGGCGGGCAGCACGCTCAACGTGGCGCTGCCCACAGTCGTGCGGCACTTCCAGGCCACCCCGTTCCAATCGGGGTGGATCCTGCTGGCCTACCTCCTGATCAACACCGCGAGCCTGCTGTTCTTCGGCCGGGTCGCCGACCTGCTCGGCCGGCGGGAGGTCTACCTGGCCGGGTTCGCGCTGTTCACCCTCGGCTCGCTGGCCGCCGGGTTCGCGCCGGACGTCTGGTTCCTGATCGCCATGCGCGGGGTGCAGGCGGTGGGGGCGGCGATGATCCTGGCCAACGGCACCGTCATCATCACCGAGGCGTTCCCGCCCGACCGGCTCAGCCAGGGCATGGGCGTCTACATGGGCACCCTGTCGGTGGCGCAGCTCGCCGGGCCCACGCTGGGCGGCCTGATCGCGTCCACCGCCGGCTGGCAGTGGATCTTCTGGGTGAACGTGCCCGCCGGGCTGGCCGCGACCGTCTGGGGCGCGCTCACGCTCCGCAAGATGCCGCGCGGCCCCAGGAAGCCGGTGGACGCGCTCGGCAACGCGCTGATCTTCGCCGCGCTGTCGGCCATCCTGCTGGCCCTGTCGGAGGCCGGGTCGGGCGGGCTGACCAGCCCGGTGGTGCTGGCCGGGGCCGGGGTGTTCGCCGCGCTCGTGCCGCTGATCGTGCTCGTGGAGCGGCGGGCCGCCCACCCGGTGCTGGACCTGCGCCTGTTCGGCGGGCGGATGCTGGCCTGCGCGAACCTGGCCTCCTTCGGCAACGCGCTGGCAAGGGCGTCGCTGATCCTGGTGGCGGCGCTCTACTTCCAGGCGGCCCGGGGCGTGGACGCCTTCGCCGCCGGGGTGAGCGTGCTGCCGGTGCCGGTGGGCATGGCGCTCGCCTCGCCGATCGTGGGCGCGCTCGGCCGCCGGGTGTCCCCGTACGCGCTGTCCATCGGCGGCGCGCTGATGAGCGCCGCCGGGCTCGGCACGCTCATGCTCACGACCGGCCCGGACGCCCCGTACTGGGTGATCGGGCTCGGGCTCTTCGTGGCCGGATGCGGCAGCGGGACGTTCCTCACCGGCAACACCACCCAGGTGATGACCGCGCTGCCGAGCGGCAGCCTGGGCGTGGTGAACGGGTTCCGGCTCATGGTGATGAACGTCGGGATCGTGCTCAGCGTCGGGCTCTCGCTGAGCGTGCTCGGCGGCGCGGTCGGCCCGGACGTGCGGGCCCAGGTGTACGCGGGGACGCTGTCGAGGCTGTCACCCGTCGCGCTCGACCAGCTCATGACCGGTTTCCAGCGGACGTACGCCGTGCTGTTCGCGGTCGCGCTGACCGGTGCCGCCTTCGCCGCCCTGGCCCGCTCCCCCCGCCGCTGACCGCCGGGCCGCCAGGGCCTCGATGCCGGCCAGGACCAGGTCGACGCCGAACGTGTCGTACAGCTCGGGCGGGACCCGGACGAGGGGGCCCGCCATCGCCACCAGGTTCGGGTAGCGGTCGGCGGGGAGCGCCTCCAGGCCGAGGCGCTTGACCCGGACGATCTCGTCCACCTCCTCCGGCGAGTGGCAGGCGTCGAAGTGGATGGGGGCGTCGGCGATGGAGACCGCGCTATGCAGCAGGTACCTGGCGATCAGGACGCTCTCCTCGTCGGTGAACCCGGCTGAGCGGGTCAGGCCGAGCGCCTCGTCCCAGATGGCCAGGAAGTTCGGCACCTCGGTCTGGCCGACCTGCTCCAGGATGCTCTTGGCGCACGGGTGGGCGCGCAGCGTGCGGATCAGCCCCTGCACCAGGTCGCGCAGGCGCGCCTGCCAGGGCCGGTCGTCGGCGGGCTTGACGGCGAAGCCCGCGATGAGGTGGTCGGCCATGCCGACGAGCAGCCGTTCCTTGTTCTTGAAGTGCCGGCCGGTCACGGCGGCTTCATCAGCGAGCACCTGCACTGGGGCTGGATCTACCTGATCAACGTGCCGCTCGGGGTCGCGACCTTCGGCCTGGCCGCGCTGGCCGGGCTGGCGTTCGCGCTGGTGGAGACGCGCGGTGCGGAGCCGATGATCGACATGACGCTGTTCCGGTCGCGCCAGTTCACCGGCGGCACCCTCACGCTCGGCCTCTGGTCGTTCGGCGTGTTCGGGATCTACTTCTTCAGCGCGCTCTGGCTGCAGAACGTGCTCGGCTTCACGCCCACCGAGGCCGGGGGCGCGTTCGTGCCGATGGCGCTGGTCATGGGCACGGTGGCGGTGCTGTCGCAGCGCATCGGCGCCCTGCTGGGCCTCGGGCGCACGGTGGCGCTCGGCATGGCGCTCATGGGGGCCGCCATCTTCATGATCTCCGGTGTCGGCGCCGACGGGACCTACGGGGACGTGCTGCCCTGGTTCCTGCTGTACGGGCTCGGCGGCGGCATGCTGGTGCCGCTCAACGCGGCGGTGCTCGACGGGATGCCGGCGGGCCGCTCCGGCATCGGCTCGGGGGTGCTGAACGTGTCGCGCGAGGTGTTCGGGCTGCTGGGCATCACCGTGCTGGGCGCGGTGCTGAGCGCCAGGCAGGCGGCGAGCGGGGCAGCGCCGCTGACCGCTTTCCTGGAGGGCTACCAGTTCACGCTGGTCATCGCGGCCGGCGTGGTGCTGGCGGGCATCCCGCTCGCCCTCTACACGCTGCGCGCGAACCGTACACTGCCGCCCGCCCCCGAGCCTCAGGCGGCGACGGCGGGCTCGCTGAACTGAGTGCGGTACAGCTCCTCGTAGCGGCCGCCGGCGGCGAGCAGCTCGGCGTGCGTGCCGCGCTCCGCCACCCGGCCGTCCTCGATGACCAGGATGACGTCGGCGGCGCGGATCGTGGACAGCCGGTGCGCGATCACCACCGCGGTCCGCCCGTCGAGCGCCTCCGCCAGCGCCTCCTGCACGGCCGCCTCGCTGGTGGAGTCGAGCGCGGCCGTGGCCTCGTCCAGGATGACCACCCGGGACCTGGCCAGCAGCAGGCGCGCGATGGTCAGCCGCTGGCGCTCGCCGCCCGACAGCCGGTAGCCGCGCTCGCCCACGACCGTCTCCAGCCCGTCGGGCAGGGACTCCACCAGAGCGGCGAGCCGGGCGCGGCGCAGCGCGTCCCAGAGCTCGTCCTCGGTGGCCTCGGGCCGGACGAACAGCAGGTTGTTCCGGATCGTGTCGTGGAACAGGTGGCCGTCCTGGGTGACCATGCCGAGCGTCTCCCTGATCGAGTCGGCCGACAGGTCGCGCACGTCCACGCCGCCGATCCGCACCGCGCCCGAGTCCACGTCGTACAGCCGCGGGATGAGCTGGGCGATCGTCGACTTGCCCGCGCCCGACGAGCCCACCAGGGCCACCGTCTGGCCGGGCGCCGCGGTGAAGGAGACGCCGTGCAGCACCTCGACGCCGCCCCGGGTGTCGAGCGCGGCCACCTCCTCCAGCGAGGCGAGCGACACCTTGTCGGCGGACGGGTACGCGAACCGTACATCGTCGAACTCGACCGACACCGGCCCGTCCGGCACCGAGCGCGCGTCCTTCCTGTCCTTGATCAGCGGCTCCAGGTCCAGCACCTCGAAGACCCGCTCGAAGCTGACCAGCGCGCTCATCACGTCCACCCGGGCGCCGGCCAGGGCCGTCAGCGGCGAGTAGAGCCGGGTGATCAGCATCGCCAGCGCCACCACCGAGCCCGCGTCCAGCCGCCCGACCAGCGCGTAGAAGCCGCCGATCCCGTACACCAGCGCCAGCGCCAGCGACGAGACCAGCGTCAGCGCGGTGACGAACGCCGCCTGGGTCATGGCCGTGCGCACCCCGATGTCGCGCACCCGCCCGGCGCGCGCCACGAACTCCGCCGACTCCCTGGCCGGGCGGCCGAACAGCTTCACCAGCGTCGCCCCCGGCGCCGAGAACCGCTCGGTCATCTGGGTGCTCATGGTGGCGTTGTGGTCGGCGGCCTCCCGGCGCAGCCGGGCGATCCTGGCCCCCATCCGGCGGGCGGGCAGCACGAACACCGGCAGCAGCAGCATCGCCAGCAGCGTGATCTGCCACGACAGCGAGATCATCACGGTGACCGCCAGCACCAGCGTCACGACGTTGCCCACCACGCCGGAGAGCGTGTCGGTGAACGCCCGCTGCGCCCCGATCACGTCGTTGTTGAGCCTGCTCACCAGCGCGCCGGTACGGGTCCGGGTGAAGAACGCGACCGGCATGCGCTGAACGTGGTCGAAGACCGCCGTGCGCAGGTCCAGGATCAGGGTCTCGCCGATGCTCGCCGACAGCCAGCGGCCCACCAGCCCCAGCCCCGCCTCGGCCAGCGCCAGCCCGGCGATCAGCAGCGCCAGCCCGGTCACCACGCCGGCCGGCTCGCCCGCGCCGATCGCGTCCAGCACCCGCCCGGCCAGCACCGGCGGGGCCACCGCCAGCGCCGCCAGCACCACGCTCAGGCCCAGGAACAGCGCCAGCTTCCGGCGGTTCGGCCGGGCGAACATCCAGACGCGGCGGAGCGTCGCCTTCGAGATCCGGCGACGCTCCGTCTTGTTGTTCAGCGAGTACAGCTGATGCCAGGCGGTCACTTCCATGCTCATGACATGGAGGCTAGAAGCTCAAGTTATGTTGAGGTCAAGCGCCGATCTTCTTGCCGCGCCCATGCCAGACCACCGCCACCGACGGGCGCGGCTGGCTGCCCTCGCCGTCGGGCCAGCGGCTCGCGGGCTGGTCGGGCGACGCGCCGTCCGCCTCGCCCGGGTGCTGCACCGCGACCCAGACGCTGAGCTGGTCGTCGCTGATCAGCGGGCCGCAGGTCTCCGCGGCGACCGGCACGGTGAGGAACTGGCGTACGTAGCCGCGCTCCTTGCCCTTGACCGGCATCACGAACAGGCCGTCGTTGGTGCCGAGCGCGTTGCCGTCGGTGGAGATCCACAGGTTGCCGTCGGGGTCGAAGGCCACGTTGTCCGGGCAGGAGATCGGCGACACCTTCTTCTTGTCGAACCCGGCGAAGTAGGTCGAGGCGTCGTTCGGGTCGCCGCACACCAGCGGGATCGACCAGGAGAACGTCCTCGCCGCCGCGTCGTTGCCCCGCTCGAACAGCTCCAGCACGTGCCCGTGCTTGTTGGCCGCCCGCGGGTTGGCCTCGTCGACCTGCGCCGGGGTGCGGTTGGAGTTGTTGGTCAGCGCGATGTAGACGCCGCCGGTGACCGGGTTGCGCTCCATGTCCTCCGGGCGGTCCATCTTCGTGGCGCCCACCTTGTCGGCGGCGCTGCGCGTGTAGACCAGCACCTCCTCGGCGGTCATGCCCTTCACGAACGACTTCTTCCCGCTCACCAGCGGGATCCACTCGCCGGTGCCGTCGAACGCGCCGTCCTTCGGCAGCCTGCCGGAGCCGTCGAGCTCCTTCTTCGGGCTGTCGCCGCGGAACTTCGCCACGTACAGCGTGCCCTCGTCCAGCAGGGTGCGGTTGTGCCGGTCGTGGCCCTTGATGTAGCGGCGCTTGGAGACGAACTTGTAGACGTACTCGAAACGCGAGTCGTCGCCCATGTAGGCGACCACGCGGCCGTCGCGGGACAGCGTCGTGGTCGCGGCCTCGTGCGCGAAGCGGCCCAGCGCGGTCCGCTTGATCGGCGTCGAGTCCGGGTCGAACGGGTCGACCTCCACGATCCAGCCGAACCGGTTCACCTCGTTCGGGTGCTTCTCCAGGTCGAACCGCTCCTCGACCCGGTCGAACCGGCGGCCCGAGACGCCCGACGGGATGCTGTAGCGCTCGATGTACGGCTTCTGCGCCTTGGGGACCTTGTCGCCGTTGACGAAATACTGGTTGAAGTTCTCCTCGGCGGTCAGCACCGTGCCCCACGGCGTCGTGCCGCCGGCGCAGTTGTTCAGCATGCCGATCGGCTTGACGCCCCTCGGGTCCGCCTCCGTCTTCAGCAGGTCGCTCCCGGCGGCCGGGCCGCTGAACCGCATCGGCGTGTGGACGGTGATGCGGCGGTTGTAGCGGCGGGCGCCCTTCGTGACGAGCTTCCACTCGCCCGTGTTGCGGACCCGCTCCACCTCGACCACCGAGCCGCCGTGGGCCGCCATCGCGATCCTGATCTGCTCCTCGGTGGCCTCGTCGCCGCCGGAGTAGCCGCGGAACATCAGGTTCTCGTCGGTGTACTCGTGGTTCACCCAGAGCAGGCCGCGGTTGCGGCCCTTCGGGAAGAACGACACGTAGTCGCAGTTGTAGCCGAACTGCATGGCCTGGGCCTCGGCCGTCTGGTTCTCGAAGTCGAACTCCGGCGCTCCCGGCAGCACCGGGTCACCCCAGCGCACCACCACCGACGACCGGTAGCCCTCGGGCACCCGCAGCGCGTCGTCCTTGTTCGGCGGCACCGGCTTGAACCGGATCCCGCCCGGCCCGCCCTTCCTGCCGGGGGCGGCGACCGCCGGGCCCGCCGCCACCGTCACCCCGGCGCCCGCCACCAGCGCGCCCAGCGCACCGGCCGCCAGCGCGCCGCGGCGGGACAGCGCCTGCTCCACCACCTCGCCGAAGTAGGGGTTGGCGCTGGTGTTGGCCACCTCGTGCGCGCACTGGTTACCACAGCGGAACTGGCAGGTCATCGCGGATCGGCCACCCTTGTGCGGGGTGGAAAGCAGCGGCAGCAGCCGGCGCGGCGACAGGTTCGCCACAGGGTCCTCCAAGGTTGCGCGGTTCTCCCGGCCGGGACGTTACGGTCGCCGCGCTAACCGCGGGTGAACGATCGCCGCCACCTTGATGAACGCTTTACACCTCGCCGGTCGGCAGCCCGGACGCCGCGGCCGGTTCCGGCCCGTTCAGCGCCGCCGAAGGACCGCAGGAGAATGGGACCGTGCCACCACGCAGACGTGACCCCGAAAAACTGAGAACCGCCCTCGACGAGCAGCTTGTCACGCTCGGCCAGCCGCCCTACGACGGCCCCGACGGCGGCCTCGAAGACGCGCTCGTCGCCGCCGTGCTCACCGCCTACGACCGCGGCCTCGAACCCGAGCGCGCCGCGGCCCGGTTCGCCGTGCGCCACCTGCTCGATCGGCTCGCCGCCGCCGCGCCCGGCCGCACCGTCGAGGTCCGCGTCCCCCCGTACGCGGCGATCCAGGCCATCGCCGGCCCCCGCCACACCCGCGGCACCCCGCCCAACGTCGTCGAGACCGACCCGCGGACCTGGATCGAACTCGCCACCGGCCGCCTCACCTGGGCCGACGCCGTCGCCCGCGGTTCCGTCGCGGCCAGCGGCGCGCGCGCCGACCTGTCCGAGCACCTGCCGCTCTAGCGGGGGCCGCGCATCCACGGGATCCGCTCCTCGAAGCACCGCTCCGCGAGCCCCTGCGGCAACCTGCCGCACTCCTGGACGATGTCGTAGAACCAGACGACGGCCGCGCCGAGCAGCAGCAGCGCCAGCACGCTGAACGCGATCCCGGTGATCGCCCGGCCCTTGCCCGCCCGCCTCACCAGGGCGATGATCCCGAACACGATGGACAGGATCGCGGTGAGCAGCCCGGTGAAGCAGACGAACACCAGGAACGGGCTCGCGACCCCCAGCACCAGCGACGCGGTCGCCATCCCGCTCCCCGGCCGCGCCGCCTCCCATCCCCCGGGCCCGTACGCCCCGGGCGCCCCGCCGTACGGGCTGGAAGGCGACGTCCCAGGCACAGGCCCCTGCTCCCCGTACGCCCCGTAGCCGTGCGGCGCCTGACCATAGGGCGCGCCGTAACCCGGCCCAGGCCCTCCGTACGGCTGCGCGCCGCCCTCGGGCACGCCATAAGAACCAGATCCGCCGTAAGGGGACCCCGGCCCGCCGTACGGCTGCGCACCGTAACCACCAGACCCGCCGTAGGACTGCCCTGGCCCGCCGGGCGGCTGCGCACCGTAACCACCAGACCCGCCGTAAGACTGCCCCGGCCCGCCGGGCGGCTGCGCACCGTAACCACCAGACTCGCCGTAAGACTGCCCCGGCCGACCAGGCGGCTGCTCGCGCTGAGGGCCGCTCTCGTCTCGGTGCTCGCCGTACGAAGACGGGGGTCCGCTCTCCTTCCCCTGGTCGTGCGGAGTGTCCTCGTAGCGGGATGGGGGGCGGGTTGCTCCGGTGTCCCGCTGGTCTTCGGGGGTGCTCTCCCAGCCCGGGTACGGCGGGGTGGCGCCGGGAGTGGGATAGGCGCGGCCCTCGTCCCTGTCTCCGAAAGTCCCCTCATCCCTGTCGTTGATGGCCGGGAACACCGCTGTCTGCTCGGCGTCGCTCTCATCGGACGCCTGGGCGGGCGGCGGGGTCTCGGGTGAGGTGGGCAGGTCAGGGTGGCCCGGCTTCCTCGGCTCAGGCCGTGGTTCAGGGCCGGGCGCGGGCGGCGGGCCAGGTGTGGGCGGCGGGCCGGGCATGGGCGGCTCGGGACGCGGCTGAGGGCCAGGCCCAGGCGGTTCAGGGCGCGGCTCCGGACCCGGCCCCGGCGGCTCGGGACGGGGCTCAGGGCCCGGCCCAGGTGGCTGGGGCTCAGGGCCCGGCCCAGGTGGCTCGGGCCGCGGCTCGGGGCCGGGTCCGGGCGGCTCGGGACGGGGCTGAGGGCCTGGCGTGGGCGGCTGAGGGCCGGGCGTCGGCGGTTCTGGGCTCGGCTGAGGGCCGGGCGGTTCGGGGCGGGGTGCGGGGCCTGGGGGTGGGGTGGGTTCGACGGGGCCCGGGCCGGGGACGGGACCGGGGCCGGGGACCGGGCGGGAAGGGTCCGGGGGGCGGGGGTTGTCGCCGGGCTCCTCCGCCGGGGATCCGGTGGGGTCGTCGGAAGCGGGGTCCGAGTCGCCTTCGGCCCACCAGGGGCGGTCCGAAGGGGGTTCGGGGTTCTGGTTCGGGTCGCCAGGTGTGGTCACGTCTGCTCTCCCGACGGGTATGCATGCCGGACACTTCACCCTTTCGCGGGAGCGGCCCTTGAAACCCGGCGACACGGTAAGGATCGGTGAATCCTTCGGTCACCAATGGACAGAGGGGGACGAGCACCGACCCGGGTGTACGAGCACGGAGCCGGCCGACCTAGACTGAAGTACGTGCTGAAGGGCGACGGCCGGCTGGGCCATGACCTTGACCCTCACGACCGCGCGCCGAAAGACGCTTGCGGCGTGTTCGGCGTCTGGGCGCCAGGCGAGGAAGTTTCCAAACTCACCTACTACGGGCTGTACGCGTTGCAGCATCGCGGACAGGAGTCCGCCGGCATCGCGGTCAGCGAGGGCAGCCGCATCCTCGTCTACAAGGACATGGGCCTGGTCGCCCAGGTCTTCGACGAGTCGGTGCTGGGCACCCTCCGCGGCCATCTGGCCATCGGCCACTGCCGCTACTCGACGACGGGCTCCAGCGTGTGGGAGAACGCGCAGCCCACGCTGAGCTCGACCGAGGTGGGCGGTCTCGCGCTGGCCCACAACGGCAACCTGATCAACACTCCGGCGCTGGCCGAGCGGCTGAAGCCGGGCGCGACCCGGGCGACGACCGACACCGAGGTGCTGACGACGCTGCTGGCACAGGATCCGGGCAAGTCCGTCGAGGAGACCGCCGCCGAGCTGCTGCCGCAGGTCAAGGGCGCGTACTCGCTGGTGTTCATGGACGAGACGACGCTCTACGCGGCGCGCGACCCGCAGGGCATCCGCCCGCTGGTGCTGGGCCGGCTGGAGCGCGGCTGGGCGGTGGCGTCGGAGACGGCGGCGCTCGACATCGTGGGCGCCACGTTCGTGCGCGAGATCGAGCCGGGCGAGCTGCTGACGGTCGACGAGCGCGGCGTGCGGTCGCGCCGGTTCGCGCTGGCGGAGCCGAAGGGCTGCCTGTTCGAGTACGTCTATCTCGCCCGTCCCGACACGACCATCGCCGGGCGCGGCGTGCAGGTCACCCGGGTCGAGGTGGGCCGGGTGCTGGCCCGCGAGCATCCGGTCGAGGCCGACCTGGTGATCCCGACGCCCGAGTCCGGCACGCCCGCCGCCGTGGGCTACGCCCAGGAGAGCGGCATCCCGTACGGCCAGGGCCTGGTGAAGAACTCCTATGTCGGCCGTACGTTCATCCAGCCGTCGCAGACGATCCGCCAGCGCGGCATCCGGCTCAAGCTCAACCCGCTGCGCGAGGTGGTCGAGGGCAAGCGCCTGATCGTAGTCGACGACTCGATCGTGCGCGGCAACACCCAGCGGGCCATCGTGAAGATGCTGCGCGAGGCGGGCGCGCGCGAGGTGCATGTACGGATCTCGTCGCCGCCGGTCGCCTGGCCGTGCTTCTACGGCATCGACTTCGCGACCCGGGCCGAGCTGATCGCCGGCTCGCTGACCGTGGAGGAGATCCGGGCCTCGCTCGGCGCCGACTCGCTCGGCTACATCTCGCTGGAAGGGCTGACCAAGGCCACCACGATCCCCGCGGAGCGGCTCTGCAGAGCCTGCTTCGACGGCTCGTACCCGATTCCGATCGACGAGGACAACGTCGGCAAGTTCGTGTTGGAGAGCAAGGCGTGACCACCTATGAGGCCGCGGGCGTCGACATCGAGGCGGGTGAGCGCGCGGTCGCGCTCATGAAGGAGAAGGTGGCGCGGTCGCGCCGCCCCGAGGTGGTCGACGACGCCAGCGGGTTCGCCGGGCTGTTCGACGCCTCGGCGCTGCTGCGGTACCGCCGGCCGCTGCTGGCGACGTCCACCGACGGGGTCGGCACGAAGGTCATGCTGGCCCAGCGTTACGGCAAGCACGACACGATCGGCGTCGACCTGGTCGGCATGGTCCTCGACGACCTGGTGGTCTGCGGGGCCGAGCCGCTGTTCATGACCGACTACATCGCCTGCGGCAAGGTCGTGCCCGAGCGGATCGCGGAGATCGTCGGCGGGGTGGCCGAGGGCTGCCGGCTGGCGGGGGCGGCGCTGGTGGGAGGCGAGACGGCCGAGCATCCCGGCGCGATGGGCCCCGACGAGTACGACCTGGCGGGCGCCGGCACGGGCGTGGTCGAGGCCGACGCGATGCTGGGCCCCGAGCGGGTGCGCGAGGGCGACGTGGTGCTGGCGCTGGCGTCGTCGGGCGTCCACTCCAACGGCTACTCGCTGGTGCGCCACGTGCTGAAGCTGGCCGACCTCTCGCTCGACGCGGAGCTGCCCGAGCTGGGCCGGCCGCTCGGCGAGGAGCTGCTGGAGCCGACGCGGATCTACTCGCTCGACTGCCTGGAGCTGGCCCGCGCGGTCGAGGTGCACGCCTACGCGCACATCACCGGCGGCGGTCTGGAGAGCAACCTGTCGCGCTCGCTGCCCGGCCATCTCGACGCGGTGCTGGACCGGTCGTCGTGGACGCCTCCGGCGATCTTCGAGGTGCTGGCGGGTCACGGCCGCATCGCGCAGGCCGACATGGACCGTACGTTCAACATGGGTGTCGGCATGGCCGCGATCGTCCCGGCGGAGGTGGCCGACGAGGCGGTCCGCCTGCTGGAGGGCCGCGGGCTGCCCGCGTGGGTGCTGGGCGAGGTCGTGCCCGGCGAGGGGCGCGCCCGCTACCGCTGACTCGATTCCGGGCCGGGGCCGCTCATCGGTTCCGGCCCGCGCGCCCCGGGACGCGCCGCCCCGAAAGGCGTCGGCGGGTTTCACCGCCGTAAAAAAATTCAGCCGCCGAAAATGGCGACGCCGTGGTGCACCGCCGTCGGAATGGGCGGCGGTGCACCACGGCGACAGGACGCCTACGTGACGAAGCCCCACGGTCGCCCGTGGGGCTTTTCACGCTCGAGTGCGGGAGGCCCCGGCGGGCGCCGGAGGTCCTGCCTCGGTCAACGAGAAGAGTGAGAACGTCTAGCGGCGGCCGGACGAGCGGCCGTCGTCGTCGTTCCCGTAGTCGTCGGCGTAATCGGCATAGCGATCCACCAGCTCATCGTTGAGGTCGTCGGCGTCGTTGTTGCGGCTGGAGTCTCCGACCCCGAGTTCGTCGCGAAGTCGGTCAAGATCCGTGCCACCGCTGTTGTACTTCAGCTGGCGAGCAACCTTGACCTGCTTGGCCTTTGCTCGGCCGCGCCCCATTGGCTCGACCCCCTCGTGTGGGGTCGTGTCCCGACCCCTCGTCGCTAACGCACCACACGCTGACGCCGCCCATGCTCCGGGCGTCAGCCTATCGTTCGCCTATTACCGTACCTGTTTTGTGCCCAGCTCGGTACGTCGTATGGGCGCGGGGCGTCAGCGCCCTAGCCAAATGCCCCGAATCCGCCCTATTTCCGACATTCTTCTCTCCGCCAGCCTATCCGCTGCCACCGCCGGAGGCACGCCCTCCTCGGACGAGATGGCGAAGATCTTCCGCGTCGTGTCGTAGATCATCGCGGCCTTGGCGCGGGCACGTTCCATGACGAAGCCCTCGATCTCGTCGGCGACCTGGATCACGCCGCCGGAGTTGACCACGTAGTCGGGCGCGTAGAGGATGCCGCGCTCGTCGAGCTGCTTCTCCACGCCGGGGTGGGCGAGCTGGTTGTTGGCCGAGCCGCAGACGATCGCGGCCCGCAGCCTGACCACCGTCGCGTCGTCCAGCGCCCCGCCGAGCGCGCACGGCGCGTACACGTCGATGTCGGCGCCGGTCAGCTCGTCGGCGTCGGCGACCACGTCGACCTCGGGGTGGGCCCGCTTGATCCGCTCGATCGCACGCTCGCTGACGTCGCAGACCACCACGTCGGCGCCGTCCTCGAGGAGCAGTCCGACCAGGCGGTGGCCGACCTTGCCGACGCCTTCGACGCCGACCCGCCTGCCCCGCAGCGAGGGAGTGCCGAAGACCCGCTCGGCCGAGGCGCGCATGCCCTGGAAGACGCCGAACGCGGTCAGTATGGAGGAGTCGCCGGCGCCGCCGTGGGCGAGCGTGCGGCCGACGACGAAGCGGGACTCGCGGGCCACGAGGTCCATGTCCTCGCTGTAGGTGCCCACGTCGCAGGCGGTGATGTAGCGGCCGCCGAGCGACTCGACGAAGCGCCCGTACGCGCGCAGCAGCGCCTCGCTCTTGTCTTTGGAGGGATCGCCGATGATGACGGCCTTGCCGCCGCCGAGGTCGAGGCCTGCCAGCGCGTTCTTGTAGGCCATGCCCTTGGCGAGGTTGAGCACGTCGGCGAGGGCCGCCTGCTCGCTCTCGTACGGGTAGAACCTGGTGCCCCCGAGGGCGGGGCCGAGTGCGGTGTTGTGGATGGCGATGATGGCTCGCAGCCCGCTCTGCTCGTCGGCGCAGAAGACGACCTGCTCGTGAAGGTCCTTGTGGGACCTGCCGAAGACGTCGGTCACTGTAGTGACTCCCTGTCCGGTCCGCCGCCTCTTCACAGCGGAGATCACCCAAGCGTAATGGGCCTGACGGTGCACGGCAGGTGGGCTTCATGACACGATGCCTCCGTGCTGCCCTATGCCGCCTACCTCCGCGTCTATGAGCCGCTGACCGCGTTCTCCGAATCGGAGCGCAAGGTCTGGGCCGAATATGCCGAGTCGCGCGACCGTCCGCGCCGGGCCACCGCACTCCAAGCCGAGCACGAGGAGTCGGTCAGGCGCATGCTCGGCACCCCTCCCCAACCCGTACCCGCCCAGGAGAGCCCCAACGCTTACCTGCGGCGTGTGGAGGATCGTCTGTACGTCTGTCCTTGGCAGACTCGGTTGCGCTCGTGGCTGGCCTTCTCGCGGCTGCGCGGGAGCATTCCAGCGAAGCTGCTGGACCGGTTCGTCCCGAATGCGATCGCCGAGCAGACGGCCGACGACTTCGACCGTTACAAGCGCGCCGCGGGGTCGGGCGGGCTGCGCACGCACATCCGCACCACGGCCTGGCACGTGCCGCCGTCGTGGTTCGTGCCGTTCGACGGCAATGAGCGCTGGCTGGTGCTCGGCACCACCGCCCCCGGTCAGGACGTGACCACCGCCACCGGGCGCAACCTCATATACGTCACCTCCATGGCGCAGGCAAGGAGGCGTGCCGCGCGGGCGCTGCAGGTGATGCGGCGCCACCTCGGCGACGCGGCGCCCAACTTCGACGTGGAGGACGTGGCGCGGTGGCTGGAGGAGTTCCACCCGCACTCGCTGGTCGAGCTCGACTACGGCGGGCTGGTCCACCTGATGGACGACGAGGCGCTGCAGGCCGACCAGTCGGTGGCGGAGCTCTCGGCGGCCCTCACGGGGCTGGACACGGGTCAAGAAGAGCTTGCCTACGCCATGTACCAGAGAGTCATCCTTCGCTGGAAGTCAATGCAACTCCTGGAATCTTCCAACTGAGCCCCAATACGGCCGTCTGACCTGCATGAGTAGGTCATGACTCGCGGCTGCTCACTTCTGCGAACTGAGTAGTTTGCCGTTTTCACTGCGATACCACGAAACGTGTCGCTAGAATCACCGAGCGTGACATCGCCGCAGGGGCGGGCAGTTGGGTCGAAGAAGGACTCGCCAATCGCTCTGCGTGGCGGTATGGTCACATCGGGTGATGCCGCATATGGCTCAGAAAAGCCGCACGCTCTGGGCCATAGAGGGACATCCGTGACACGCGCAAAGGCAGTCGCAGGATCGCGAAGCCGGTCCACACGGAGGAGAGGCCGCACACATGTCAGCTCGTACACCCGAGGCCGAGCCGCTGCTCACGCCCGCCGAGGTCGCCACCATGTTCCGGGTCGACCCCAAGACCGTCACCCGGTGGGCCAAGGCAGGCAAGTTGACGTCGATCCGCACCCTCGGCGGTCACCGGCGCTACCGGGAGACCGAGGTCCGGGCTCTGCTGGCGGGGATTCCGCAGCAGCGCTCGGAGTAGGGGCGGGGTCGTCACCAACCTCAGGGGGGTTTCCGCGGTGGGCCAGGTCGGCTTGGCCCGGTCCACCTCAGTGACGATTCCGGCGTCATAGACGTCGTACAGGGGAGTTGGCGCCGCCCGCCCGGCGCCATCCTTCCCGTGATTTCCCGCGCCGCCCGACAGCGGTGCTCTTTACTACGCGACCGGGGGTCGCGCGTTGTTCGCGGGCCGTCGAGTCTTCAGCATGCTCCGGTTCCGCTCCTCGGTGACCTGCGGTGATCCGATCAATCCCGGGCTTCCGGCATGAAGGCCGTACCCTGCGGCGAACTCGATCGTTTGGTGGTACAGGTGCCCCAACATCCGCATCGCGGGGGAGACACATGCCAGGACCGCCAGTGAAGACATCGACCGTCACCGAGTTGAGAGAGGTAGACGCACTGCCTCGACCCAGACCCACCATCCGTAACGTCGCCGAACGCGCCGGCGTCTCGAAATCGCTGGTGTCACTCGTGCTGCGCGGTTCCCCGCACGTGAGCGAGCACCGGCGCCAGGCCGTGCTGCAGGCGGCCCGCGAGCTCGGCTACCGGCCCAACGCCGTCGCGCGCAGCCTGGTCGAAGGCCGCACGCACCTCGTCGGCGCCCTCGTCGCCGACCTCCACAACCCCTTCTACGCCGAGTTCCTCGACGGTCTGCAGGAGAGCCTGCACGGCGACGGGCTGCGCATGCTCATCGGCAACAGCCAGTGGGACCCGGCGTTCGAGGACGAGGCCGTGGAGGCCTTCCTGGAACTCCGGGTCGACGGGCTCGTGCTCTTAGGCATAGCGCCCACCAGCGAAACGCTGATCGAAGCGACCTCGTACACCCCGACGGTCGTCGTCGGGGAACGTGACATCCAGCTGGACGGCGTCGACACCGTCGTCGACGACGACCAGCACGGCGCCCGCCTGGCGATCGACCATCTGGCCGCCGCCGGGCACAAGCGCATCGCGCACATCGAGGGGCCGCGCCCCTCCCGCTGCGAGGGCTACCTCGTGGCGATGCGCAGGCACTCGCTGGCGCCGTACATCATGGTCGAGGCCGCGGACTCGTCGGAGGACGGCGGCAAGGCGGCGGCGATCGCGCTGCTGACCCGCGAACCGAGACCCACCGCGATCTTCGCGGCCAACGACGTGGTCGCGCTCGGCGTGCTCACCGCCGCGGCCGAGCTCGGCCTGCGGGTCCCGGAGGACCTCTCCGTCGTCGGCTACGACAACACCCACCTGGCGGCGTCGGAGCACATCTCCCTGACCTCGGTCGACCTGCCCCGCCGCGCCATGGGTCGGACGGCCGCCGCGCTGCTCAGCGACCGCATCTCCGAGCCGGTCAAGGCCGCCCGGCTACGCGAGGTGACCCCCGAGCTGATCGTGCGGCGCAGCACGGGTCCAGCCCAATAGCGGGCCAAGGCTGGGTCAACCCGCTCCGCGAAACGCCCGGCCGGCTGTTAACTCGTCAGGGTCATGCTAATTGTGGCCGGACTTGCGGTCCGGCCACGATCTGATCCGGGGGGACAGCCATGCGTGATCCGGAACTGGTCTCGTGCGCCCAGCGTGCCGCGGCCGAGCTAGAGCGCGCCTGGGCGCAGTGGCGCGCTGGGCGCGGGCGCGGCACCGACGTCGGTGTGGAGTCGGTCGCCAGCTACGTCGCCCACTCGCTCGACCACCCGTGGGGCCGCCCCCGCGTCGTCCTCGGCCTGGACGCCGAGGACGCGCGGGAGCTGGCCGCCCTCCTCCAGCGCCAGGAGGTCGGCGAGCACGTCTGGTAACCATGCCGTGCCGCGCCCGGAAGGCGAGGTTGCCGTAAGTTGGAGCGCATGCGCGCTCTACCCGTCTCCGTCCTCGCCCTCTGCGGCCTGGCCGTCTCCGCCTGCGGCGGCGCCCTTCCCGGTGCCCCCGTAGCGGACCAGATGGCGCGGCGGGACGCCGCGCCCACGGTGAGCGCCGAGCCCGCCGGCACGGCCGGCTCGGCCCGGCCCGCCGAGAAGGCGCCGCTCGTCCGGCCGCTCGAGGGCAGGGTCGTCGTCATCGACCCGGGGCACAACGGAGGCAACGCCCGCGCCCCGAAGGAGATCAACCGCAAGGTCAACGTGCTGACCCAGTGGAAGTCCTGCGACACCACCGGCACCTCCACCAACAGCGGCTACCCCGAGGCGGCCTTCACCTGGGACGTCTCCAAACGCCTGCGGAAGATCCTCAAGAAGCGCGGCGCGACGGTGAAGCTCACCCGCCCGAACAACACCGGCGTCGGGCCGTGCATCACCGAGCGGGCCGCCATCGCCAACCGCCTCAAGGCCGACGCCGCGATCTCGGTCCACGCCGACGGCTCCGCCCCGGGCAACCGCGGCTTCCACGTCATCATGCCGAAGAAGATCGGCGGGCCGGTCGACCCCGTGGTGGGCGAGTCGGCCAAGCTGGGCAAGGCGGTCCGCGACGCCTTCCGCAAGGACACCGGTCTGCCGTACTCGACCTACATCGGCAAGAAGGGGCTCGACTACCGCAGCGACCTGGGCGGGCTCAACCTCTCGACGGTGCCGAAGATCTTCATCGAGGCCGGCAACATGCGCAACGCGGGCGAGGCGGCCAAGTTCCGCGACCCGCGCTTCCGGCAGAAGATCGCCCTGGCGCTCGCGAACGGGTTGCAGCACTATCTGAATGCGTGATCCCTTACCCCAGACTCTGCCGTTCCCTGCCCTCCTCCTACGAACTGACCGCCGGGGCCGCCGTCTCCGGCCCCGCCGACCTGATCGGCGCCGTCCGCACCGCGCTGCCGGGGCTGGACCTGCTGCCGGGTGACCACGGCGCCGTCGACCTGCGGCTCGACCCGTCGCTCGGCGCGGAGGCGTACCGGCTGACCGTGGGCTCGCGCGGGGTCGAGATCGCCGCGGGCGGCCGGGCGGGCGCGTTCTACGCCGCCCAGTCGCTGCGCCAGCTGCTCCCCCACGACTCTCTCCGGTACGGGGCAGGCGGCTCTTGGACCGTGCCCGGGGTGCGTATCGAGGACGAGCCCCGCTTCCCCTGGCGCGGCCTGCACCTGGACGTGGCGCGCCACTTCTTCCCCAAGCGGGAGGTCATGCGGCTGGTCGACCTGATGGCGCTGCACAAGCTGAACCACCTCCACCTCCACCTGGCCGACGACCAGGGCTGGCGGGTGGAGAGCCCGGCCTACCCGCTGCTGCACGAGGTGTCCTCCCACCGGCCGCGCTCGGCCGTCCACCACTACGGCGAGCCCGAGGCGTACGACGACATCCCGCACGGCGGCTACTACACGCTGGCCGACCTGGCCGAGATCGCCGCCTACGCCCGCGCCCGGCAGGTGACGGTGGTGCCGGAGATCGACGTGCCGGGGCACGCCTCGGCGATCCTGGCCGCCTACCCGTCGCTGGGCGCGACCCGCGAGCCGCACGACGTGCTCGACCGGTGGGGCATCTCCCCCGCGATCCTGTCGCCGCTGCCGCCGACGATCGAGTTCCTGACCACGATCTTCGACGAGCTGCTGGGAGCGCTCGGCGAGACCCCGTACGTGCACATCGGCGGCGACGAGGTGGTGCTCGACCAGTGGGCCGCCTCCGCCGAGATCCGCGCCTACGGCGAGTCGCTGGGCCTGGCCGGCGTCAACGAGCTGCAGGCGTGGTTTCTGCGGCGGCTCGCCGACGCGCTCGCCGAGCGGGGCAGCCGGGCGGTGGTGTGGGACGAGGCGTTCGTGAGCGGCGGCCTGCGGCAGGACACCGTCGTCATGCCGTGGCGCGGCCAGGGCGTCGGCCGCCGGGCCGCCGCCGCGGGCCACGACGTGGTGGCGACGTCGGTCTTCCCGCTCTACTTCGACTACGCGGAGGCGGCGTCGGCGGACGAGCCACGCGCCATCGGCGAGACGATCACCGTGGCGGACGTGACGGCGTTCGACCCGGCCCCGGCCGAGTGGGCGCAGGAGGAGCGCGACCGGGTGCTCGGCGTGCAGGCGCAGCTCTGGACCGAGCGGGTGCCCGACCCGCGCACCCTCGACTACCGGCTCTGGCCGCGGGCCTGCGCGCTGGCCGACATCGCGTGGGGCGCCGGCGACGACTTCGCCGGGCGGCTGGAGACGCACCTGGGAAGGCTGGACGCGCTCGGCGTCGAGTATCGCCCGGCGGCCGGGCCGCACCCGTGGCAGCGCCGCCGCCCGCACCGGCCCGGCGTCATCAAGCTGGACGAGGTGATGGAGCGCATCGAGGCCATGACCCACGACCCCGAGTCGACCCGGCCCAGCATCTGACCCTTCACCGGGCCAGCGCGAGGGCGAGCCGCTGCGGCAGCGAGGTGTTGCGCCTGCGGCCGAGGGTGTGGACGGCCGTCTCCAGGGCCTCGCGCTGGCCCACCAGCACCACCCACGACTTGGCCCGGGTGATCAGGGTGTAGAGCAGGCTGCGGCGGAGCATGATGCCGCCGGCCTCGGTCACGATCGGGGCGACCACGAACGGGTACTCGCTGCCCTGGGCGCGGTGCACGCTGATCGCGTAGGCGTGGGTCAGCTCGTCCAGCTCGTCGAAGGCGTACTCGACCGTGCGGCCGTCGTCGGTGCGCAGCTCGACCAGCCGCTCGCGCTGGTCGAGGCCGGTGACGGTGGCGATCTCGCCGTTGAAGACGCCCTTGTCGTAGTTGTTGCGGATGGGCAGCACCCGGTCGCCGACGCGGTAGACCGAGGAGCCGTACCAGTGTTCGTCCACCCCGTCGCCCGGCGGGTTGAGGCGTTCCTGGAGGCGGCGGCCCAGCTCGGCGGTGCCCGTGACGCCCTTGCGCATCGGGCAGAGCACCTGCACCTGGTCGGGGCGGATGCCCTGCTTGCGGGGGATGGCCTCGGTGGCCAGGTGGATGACCCGGTCGGCCACCGCCGCCGGGTCGTCCAGCTCCTCGAACCAGAACCCGCCGCCGCCGGGCAGCCCCGGCAGCTCTCCGCCGCGCACCCGGTAGGCGGCGCGGACGATGCCGCTGTCCTGCGCCTGGCGGAAGACGTGGGTGAGCCGGACGCGCGGGACCTCCTCGACGCTCAGCAGGTCGGCCAGCACCCGGCCGGGGCCGATGCTGGGCAGCTGGTCGCTGTCGCCCACCAGCAGCAGGTGGCTGCCGGACGGCACGGCCGACGCCAGCCGGGTGGCGAGCTGCAGGTCGAGCATGGACGCCTCGTCCACCACGATCAGGTCGGCCTCGACGGCCCGCTCCTGGAAGAGCGCGCCGTCGTCCTCCGGCTGCTGGGCGAGCATGCGGTGGACGGTCATCGCGGGCAGCCCGGTCAGCTCCGACAGCCGCTTCGCGGCCTTGCCGGTGGGCGCGGCGAGCGTCACCCGGCCGCCCATCCCCCGCACGGTGGCGGCGATGGCGGCCACGGTGTGGCTCTTGCCGCAGCCGGGGCCACCGGTCAGCACGGAGACGGTGCTGGTCAGCACCAGGTTGACCGCCGCCCGCTGGTCCTCGTGGAGCGAGTCGTCCTCCTGGTAGTTGCGGAGCCGCAGCGTGGACGGGGCCCGCAGCAGCCGGGCGAGATGACCGGCCAGGGCGACCTCGCGGCTGTGTTCCTGCTTGCCGTAGACGACCAGCCGGCTCGGGTCGGCGGGGACGGCCTCCACGACCACCCGGCGGTCGGCGTGCAGCGCGTCGACCGCCTGCCTGATCGCCGGCTCGTCCTGCTCGACCAGCGCGGCCACCTGGGCGACGAGCGCGCGCAGCGGCACGAAACAGTGGCCGCCGCCCGCCGCGGCCGCCTCGATCCGGTCGACCACCGCCGCCTTGACGCGCTGCGGGCTGTCCTCCGGCACGCCGGAGCGGAGCGCGATCCGGTCTGCGCTCTGGAACGCGATGCCGCGCACCCGGCCCACGAGCTGGTACGGATCGGTGGTCAGCACGTGCAGCGCCTCGTCACCGTACGTCTGATAGATCTTGGCGGCGAGCAGCGGGCTCACCCCGAAGCCCTGGAGGGCGACCATGAGGGCGGCGACGGCCTTCTGCTCGGCCCACGCCTCGACGATCTGGGCCTGGCGGACGGCGCCGATGTTGACCACCTCGCGCAGCCGGGCCGGCTCGGTGTCGATGACCTTGAGCGTGTCTTCGCCGAAGTGGCTGACGATGGCGTGGGCCAGCCGCGGGCCGACCCCGCGGATGAGGCCGGAGCCGAGATAGAGGGCGATGGCCCGGACGGTGGACGGGGCGATCCGCTCGCAGCGGCGGACCTGGAGGCGGGCGCCGAAGCGCGGATGGTCGCCCCACTCGCCGCCCAGCAGCAGCCGCTCCCCCGGCTGCACCCCCGCCAGCGACCGGCCGGAGGCGACGAACGGGGGCCGGTCGTCCTCGCTCACCCGGGCCACGGTGTAGTCGTCGTCGCCGACGTGCACCAGCTGCTCGACCGTGACCTCGACCTCGTCGGGTCTCACCACTCAACTCCCGGCCGTCGTGTCCGGCATCGGACATTAGCCTGCCGTGCCGACAGTTCTACCCGTCGTGCAGGATCTTCTGGAAGAGCAGGTGGTCGCGCCAGGCGCCGTCGATGAGGAGATACTGCGCGGCCACGCCGATCTCGGTGAAGCCGCACTTGCGCAGCACCCGCTGGGAGCCGTGGTTGCCGAGGAGGGTGCCGGCCTGGAGGCGGTGCAGGCCCAGCGACTCGGTGGCGGCGCGGCACACCTCGCGGACGGCGGCGGTGGCCAGGCCGCGGCCGGTGAGCGCGCCGTCGACCCAGTAGCCCAGGTGGCCGTTGCGGAAGGCGCCGAGGACGATGTCGTTCACGTTGACGCTGCCCACGATGCGGTCGCCGTCGGCGAGCACCCAGGGGAACATCCGGCCCTCGTCGCGGGCCTGGAGCATGTCCCTCACCCGCCTGGCCTGCGTGGAGGTGGTGAAGAACTCCTCGGCGCGCCGCGGCTCCCAGCGGCGCAGGTGGTCGCGGTTGCGCGTGTACGCCTGCGCCAGGGCCTCGGCGTCGTCCGGGGCCAGCGGCCGGAGCACGACCCCGCCGCTCAGCTCCGCCGTACCGGTCACCGGCCGGCTTCCGCGCGGCGCGGACTCGTACGAACGACCACCGCACGACGCCGCGGGGCCGTGCGGGAGAGAGGCCGGGGAGGTTGCGTACGGGCGACCACCGCGCGGCGTGAGGCCGGGCGGGCGGTCATGGGGAGGCCGTCCGGCCGATGATGTCGGTGATCGACGAGAGCCGGTGGAGGCGGACGCGGCGGGAGAGCTGCCGGTGGATGCGGGAGGCCCAGAGGGGGCCGCCGTAGATCCAGCCCGTGTAGCCCTGGACCAGGGTGGCGCCGGCCAGCAGCCGTTCCCAGACGTCGTCCACGTCCTCGACGCCGCCTACGGACACCAGCGTGAGCCGGTCGCCGACGCGGGCGCGCAGCCGCCGCAGGACCTCCAGCGAGCGGGCCTTGAGCGGGCGGCCGGACAGCCCGCCGGTGGGGCCGTCGTGCGCGATCGTGGTGTTGGTCGCGATGATGCCGTCGAGCCCGAGTTCGAGGGCGAGGTCGGCGACGGCGTCGATGTCCTCGTCGGCGAGGTCGGGCGCGATCTTGACGAGCAGCGGGGTGCGCCGGGGCGTGCCGTCGCAGACCTCCTTGACGGCGGTCAGCAGCGGCCGGAGCAGCGACACCGCCTGGAGGTCGCGCAGGCCGGGCGTGTTGGGCGAGCTGACGTTGACGACCAGGTAGTCGGCGAGCGGCGCCAGCTCCTTGGCGCTGGTGACGTAGTCGGCGGTCGCCTCGGACTCGGGCACCACCTTGGTCTTGCCGATGTTGACGCCGACCACGGCGGGAATGCCGCGGGTGCGGCGCAGGCGGCGGGCGGCGGCGGGGGCTCCGGCGTTGTTGAAGCCCATCCGGTTGACCACGGCGCGCTCGCGGACGAGCCGGAACAGCCGCGGGCGCGGGTTGCCCGGCTGGGCGTGCGCGGTGATCGTGCCGACCTCGACGTGGGAGAAGCCGAGCGCGGCCACGGCCTCGGCGCAGGCGGCGTCCTTGTCGAAGCCGGCGGCCAGCCCGAGCGGGCCGGGGAAGTGCACGCCGAACGCGGTGATCCGCAGGGCCGGGTCGTGCGGGGCGAGCGCCCGGTGGAGCACGCGCTTGAGCAGGGGCGTCCTGGCGAGCAGTGCCAGGCCCCTGACGGTCCGGTGGTGCACGGTCTCGGCGTCGAGCCGCCGCAAGACCTGCCTGAAAAGGAGGCGATACATCAGGGATCTAGGCTACCAATCCCGCCTCGTAGGCGATGATCGCCGCCTGGACCCTGTTGCGCACGCCCAGTCTGCCGAGGATGGCGCTCACGTACGCCTTGACCGTGCCTTCGACGATGTGCAGGCGGCGGGCGATCTCCGCGTTGGACAGCCCGGCGCCGAGCAGCGCCAGCACCTCGCGTTCGCGCTCGGTCAGGGCGGTCACCCGGTCGCGGGCGTGCGCGCCGCGCGCCATCCGGCCGCCCGCGAGCTGGGTGATGACCCGGTGGGCGACCTTGGGCGACAGGTAGGCGGCGCCGCCGGCCACCGCGTGCACGCCGGCGATCAGCTCGCGCGGGTCGCCCGCCTTGAGGAGGAAGCCGCTGGCGCCGACGTCCAGCGCCCGGGCGATGTAGTCGTCCTCGCCGAACGTGGTGAGCATGACCACCGCCGTGCCGGGCGCGGCTCTGCGCATCTCGGCCGCGGCGCCCAGCCCGTCGAGCCCGGGCATGCGGATGTCGAGCAGCGCCACGTCCGGATGGTGGCTGATCGCCAGGTCCACCGCCTCGCGCCCGTCGCCCGCCTCGGCCACCACCTCCAGCTCGGGGTCGGACGCCAGGATCGCGCGGACCCCGGCCCGGATCATGGCCTCGTCGTCGGCCAGCAGGATGCGAATCACGCGTTCTATAGTGGCGCGCATGGCGCAGGTGAAGGTCTACGGACGGCGCGACGTGTGGGCGGGGCGGCAGCGGGAGGTCTCCGACCTGCTCCACGCATGCCTGGTGGAGGCGTGGGGGCTGCCGGAGGACAAACGGTTCCACCGGTTCCTGCTGCTCGACGCCGACGACCTGATCTGCCCGTTGCGTTCGGACGCGTACCTGATCGTGGAGATCGTCTGTTTCACCGGCCGGAGCGACGACGCCAAGCGCGCGCTCATCCGGCGAATCTACGAGCGGCTCCCGTACGATCGAGAAGACGTGGAAATCACAATCATCGAGATGCCGCAGGTCAATTGGGGCATCCGGGGCATGGTGGCCGACGAGCTGACGCTGCCTTATCAGGTCGACGTCTAGCGCCGGGGGTGACCGTCGGGCGCGACCCCCAGTGAGCGGTATGGTCCGAACCATGAGCACTCACTACGACGTCGTGGTCCTGGGCGCGGGTCCGGGAGGATACACGGCCGCCGTCCGTGCCTCCCAGCTCGGGCTGCGCACGGCGGTCATCGAGGAGAAGTACTGGGGCGGAGTCTGCCTGAACGTGGGCTGCATCCCGTCCAAGGCGCTGCTGCGCAACGCGGAGCTGGCCCACCTCTTCACCAAGGAGGCCAAGACCTTCGGCATCCAGGGTGACGTCACCTTCGACTACGGCGCCGCCTTCACGCGCAGCCGGAAGGTCGCGGACGGCCGGGTCAAGGGCATCCACTACCTGATGAAGAAGAACTCCATCACGGAGTACGACGGCCGGGGCACGTTCCTCGACCCCAACACCATCCAGGTGAACGACGAGACGATCACCTTCGACAACTGCATCATCGCCGCCGGCGCGACCACCCGGCTGATCCCCGGCACGTCGCTGTCGGAGCGGGTGGTGACCTACGAGGAGCAGATCCTGTCGGGCGACCTGCCGGGCAGCGTCATCATCGCGGGCGCGGGCGCCATCGGCGTGGAGTTCGCCTACATTCTCCACAACTACGGCGTCAAGGTCACGATCGTGGAGTTCCTCGACCGGATCGTGCCGCTGGAGGACGAGGAGATCTCGGCCGAGCTGGCCAAGCGCTACAAGCGTCTCGGCATCGAGCTGCACACCTCGACCCGGGTGGAGGGCATCGAGGACACCGGCTCCTCGGTCCGGGTGACCGTGTCGCGTGACGGGCAGCAGCAGGTGCTGGAGGCCGACAAGGTGCTCCAGGCGATCGGCTTCCAGCCGCGGGTCGACGGCTACGGCCTGGAGAAGACCGGCGTGGAGCTGACCGACCGGGGCGCGATCGCGGTCGACGGCCGGATGCGCACGAGCGTGCCGCACATCTACGCGATCGGTGACGTCACGGCCAAGCTGATGCTGGCGCACGCCGCCGAGGCGATGGGCATGATCGCCGCCGAGACCATCGCGGGCGCCGAGACCATGGAGCTCGACTACCCGATGATCCCGCGCGCCACCTACTGCCAGCCGCAGGTCGCGAGCTTCGGCTACACCGAGGCGCAGGCCCGCGAGCTGGGCCACGACGTCAAGGTGGTCAAGTTCCCGTTCACCGCGAACGGCAAGGCTCACGGCCTGGGCGACGCGACCGGCTTCGTCAAGATCATCAGTGACGACAAGTACGGCGAGCTGCTCGGCGCCCACATGATCGGCCCGGACGTCACCGAGCTGCTGCCCGAGCTGACGCTGGCCCAGCAGTGGGACCTGACGGTGCACGAGGTGGCCCGGAACGTGCACGCGCACCCGACGCTCAGCGAGGCGGTCAAGGAGGCGATCCACGGGCTGGCCGGTCACATGATCAACATGTGAGCGGACGATCGGTACGGGGCGGGTCATCTCCCGCCCTCGCTCGATCTCCGTTATCCGGGCATAGGGGGCGCATCGCGCGGTAGTGTCAGCCCGCGATGGCCAATTCCACGGGGACACGGCAGCCGCTCGCGCATGCTCCGGCGCGCGGGAGCCGCCTGGGGTGGCTGGACGCGCTGCGCGCCGTCGCCGCGCTCGTGGTCGTGTACGAGCACGCGCTCAACCCCCTCTTCCCGGAGCTGCGGTCCGTCACCGGGCCGTGGTTCGACGCCGGGATGTACGGCGTCATGGTGTTCTTCCTGGTCAGCGGCTATGTGATTCCTGCCTCGCTGGAACGGCGGGGCAGCGTCGCCGGGTTCTGGATCGGCCGGCTGTTCCGGCTCTACCCGCTGTGGGCGGTGGCCGTGGCGGCGGCCCTGCTGCTGGCCGTCACCGGCGTCGACCCGATGCACATCTGGCTCACCCAGCGGCCCGCGTCGGCGGTCCTCGGGCATCTGACCATGCTGCAGGACCTGCTCAACGTGCCGAACGTGCTCAACGTGCTCTGGACGCTCTCGTACGAGATGGCGTTCTACCTCCTGGTGACCGCGCTGTACGTGGTGCGGGCGCACCGGCGCAGCGCGGAGATCGCCTGCGGTTTCGGGGCGGCCGCCGTGCTGGCGGGCGGGGTGCTGCCGTCGGTGCTGCTGTCGCGCGGGGCCGGGGCGACGCTCGCCACCGTCCTGGCCGTGGTCGCGCTGGTGGGGTGCGGGCTGGCCGGGGTGCTGAGCGGGCGGCGGGCGGGCGCGCTGGTGCTCGGCGTGACGGTGCTGGGGCTGCTCCTGGTGAACGGGCGGATTCCGGCCTGGCAGAGCCTGACGATTCTGGCCACCATGTTCGCCGGCACGGCCCTGTACCGGGCGCGGGAAGGGCAGATCCCGGTGCGGCGGGCGGCGGTGTTCGCGGGGAGCGTGCCGGTCGCGGCGGTCGCGGCGGCGCTCTGGCACGGCGGCGGCGCCGTGTGGCCGTGGGTGAGCGCGGTGCTGGCGGCGTGGGCGACGTTCGGGACGGGGATGCTGCTGGCGAACCGGCGGGTCCCGGGGTGGTGGGCGTGGCTGGGCCTGGTGAGCTACTCGGTCTACCTGCTGCACCCGGTCCTGCTGGAGATCGTGGACGGGCTGCTGGCCGACCCCGCCGCCGTCGCCTGGCCGTACCGGGCGGGGCTGGGCGTGGTGGTGCTGGTGACGCTGCTCGGCGCCGCGTCGCTCACGTACCGCCTGGTGGAGGCGCCCGCCCAGCGTGCGGGCAAGCGCATCGCGGCGCGTATACTCGTAGGCGAATAGTCGTCTACGAGTAGGACGAACATGGCCAGGAAAGTGGGCAACCTGCTCGCGCTCGCGGTGCTCGCCGCGCTCCTCGAACGTCCCATGCATCCGTACGAGATCGCTTCCACGCTGCGTGAGCGCGGCAAGGTGCGGGACATGGACCTGAAGATCAGCTCGCTCTACACGGTCGTGCGCAACCTCGACCGGCACGGGCTGGTGGAGGCGGCGGGCAGCGAGCGGCAGGGCGCGCGGCCCGAGCGGACCGTCTACCGCATCACCCCGGCGGGCCGGGAGGAGCTGGAGGACTGGGAGCGCGAGCTGATCGCCACGCCGGTGACGGAGCAGTCCCGGTTCAAGGCGGCGCTGTCCGTGCTGGGCGTGCTGCCCCCGGACGAGGCGGCCCGGCTGCTCCGGCTCCGCCTCCGGGCGCTGGAGGAGCACCTCACCGGCCTGCGCGGCGCGCTGGACGCGCACCTGACCGGGGTTCCGCGCCTGTTCCTGCTGGAGGACGAGTACGAACTCGCGCAGCGGGAGGCGGAGGCCGCCTGGGTCCGGGCGCTCGTCGCCGAGCTCGACGACGCCACGTTCCCCGGCCTGGCGGAGTGGCGGGCCTACCACAAGGAGGAAAAGTGATCGCGCATGTCACCTCGGCCGACGGCACCACCATCGGCTACCGGCGGATCGGCAGCGGGCCGGGGCTGGTCATCTCGCACGGCGGCATGGGGTCCGGCCACAACCACCTGGAGCAGGCACGGGCTCTGGCGGACACGTTCACCGTCTACTTACCCGACCGGCGCGGGCGCGGCCTCAGCGGCCCGTTCGGCGACGGCTACGGGGTACGGCAGGACGCCGAGGACCTGGCCGCCGTCATCGCCGCGACGGGCGCGCGCTACCTGTTCGGGCTGAGCGTCGGCGGCGCGAGCGCGCTTGCGGCGGCGCTGACCGTGCCGGCGGTCGAGAAGCTCGCGGTGTACGAGCCTGCCCTGTCGACCGCGCCGCTCGGCTGGGTGCCGCGCTTCACCGCGGAGCTGGACCGGGGCCGGACGGCGGCGGCTCTGGTCACCGCCATGAAGGGAGCGCAGATGGGCCCGCCGCTGCTCAGGGCGGCTCCCCGGCCGCTGCTGGAGCTCGGCACCTACCTGGGGTTGCGGAGCGAGGATCGCCGGGGCTCCGGTGAGTACGAGCCGATGCGGGTGCTCGCCGAGGCGCTGCGCCACGAGACGCGGATCCTGGCGGAGATGAACGGCAGGCTCGGCGAGTTCCGCGCGCTGCGGACCGAGGTGCTGCTGCTCGGCGGCGCGAAGAGCCCCGCCTACCAGAAGGCCGCGCTGTCCGCGCTGGAACGGGTGCTCCCGCACGCCACCCGGGTGGAGCTGCCCGGCGTCGGCCACGAGGCGCCCTGGAACGCCGGGCGCGGCGGCTCGCCCGAGCGGGTGGCGGCGGCGATGCGCCCGTTCTTCACCGCATAACATTTCGCGAAAAAGAGTTCGGCTCCGGGCGGCCGGGCCACTACGGTCCTGCTATGGACGGACTCACCCCCATGCCCGGGCCGGTGCGGGCGGCGCGGATCCTGCTCTGGATCTACATCGCGCTGATGGCCCTGGCCGCCTTCGGCCTCATCGTCATCCTGGCCTTACAGACCGCTTCCGTGCCGTTCCTGCTGATCGTGGCGTGGAGCTTCCTCATCCTCGCGGTCACCGTCGTCATGACGATCAAGCTGAGCTCCCGCAAGCGGTGGGTCCGGATCGGTCTGATCGTGGTCATGGCGATGAGCTGCATCGGCTACCTCATCAACGTGACCTCGGGGCTCTCGCTCGGCACCCTCCTGGGGCTGGGCCTGTCGATCGCGGTGATCGTCTGCCTCTTCCAGCAGGACAGCAGGGACTACCTGGACCAGTGACGGGCCATCCTGGCCGCCATCTTGCGGGCGTCCGCGCGGTGCCTGGCCAGGGTGCGCAGCGGCTTGGCGTCGTTGTGCAGGTCCCAGTAGAGCGCCACGGCCGGTCCCTTGCGCACGGCGACGAACTTCTGCGTACGGGGGAACGGGTTCTTCTTGGTGGCCCGGATCGTCCGCGCCGCCTGCAGCGCCTCGTCGCCGATGCGCGGCCGCTTCACCTTGACCGTCTTGCCGCACTGCCGGAGCAGCGCCCGCATCCGGTCCATCATCTTCCCCGCGCCCTTGGCGCTGTGGAACACGAACAGCTGCTCGCCGCGCCGCCGGTCGGTCCGCGCGCCGCCGCCGAACTCGGTGTCGTACGAGACCTCACGGCTGGCCTTCCACCCGGACAGCATGACGGGGCGGCACTGGATGTTCCACACGTCCTCGGCCCCGTCCAGGCCGAGGATCCAGTGGTCCTCGTCCTGCCGCGCCTGCTTCTCGTACAGCAGGAAGTTCTTCGGGACGGCGGGCGCCTGCGCGGGGGCCAGCAGCGCGCCGGCCACCACCAGCGTGATCGTCTTGAGCATGCGCCGACGCTACCGAAACCCGCTGCAAGAAGGCTGAAAGGGGCGTATGTCACCCGGCAAGGGGCTTGAAAGGGGTGAGGCGGACAGTGCGGGCAACAAGCTCCGGAAAGGACCGCACGATGTCGCTCTCCCGCCCCGTCGCCGCTCTCGCCCTCTCCGCAGGCGTCCTGCTCGCCATCGCCCCGGCCGCCCAGGCGGCGGCCACCACCCAAGCGGCCACCTCGTGGGGGCCGCGTTACGCTCCCGGCAAGCAGGCCAAGGCCGTCGGCTCGCTGACCGCCAAGGGCGAGGACCACGCCGTCCTCCCCACCGCCGACACCGTGAAGGTCACCGGCAAGCTCTACGACCTGGCGGCCTCGCCCAAGGTCTGCGGCTGGGCCGTGTTCCGCATCACCTACCGGGACGGGAACCAGCTGCCGTTCAAGCACCGCAACATCCGCGACTGCACCTACCGGTCGGCCAAGCGCTTCTCCTTCACCGACCGCGACGTCTACCAGGTCGAGCTCAAGGTCTGCGCCGAGGGCAAGCGGGCCAAGCCGTCGCTCACCTGCCTGTACGCGGGCACCTGGAAGACCCTCTACCTGTCCAATTGAGCCCGCCACACGCGGCACGGCCCCTCGACCCGCACGCCCACGACCTCGCCTGCGCTGACGGGGACGGCGTGGCCGGGCACCCGGGCGGTGACGCGGGTGCCGTCGGCCAGCAGCAGGGCGACGGTGGCGTCGTGGCCGTGGAAGTCGTGGCCGGTCACCGTCGCCTCGACGCCCGGGCCGGGGGCGAGCACGATCTGCTCGGGCCGCACCATGACCGTGAGGTCGCGGGAGCCGTCGGGGACCTCGTCGGCGGTGACCGGGCCGAGCGGGGTCCGCAGGTCGGGGCCGGTCGCCGGCAGGAACACGGCCTCGCCCACGAACGCCGCCACCCAGGGGTCGACCGGCCGGCGGTAGACCTCGACGGCGGGGCCGCTCTGCAGGACGCGGCCGTCGCGCATCACCGCCACCTGGTCGGCGACGGACAGCGCCTCGTTCTGGTCGTGGGTGACGAGGATGCCGGTCGCCTTGTCGGCCCGGAGCGCGGCCCGCACGTCCCTGCGCAGGTCGGCGCGGAGCCCGGCGTCGAGCGCGCTGAACGGCTCGTCCAGCAGGATGACCGAGGGCCGGGGCGCCAGCGCGCGGGCGACGGCGACCCGCTGCTGCTGGCCGCCGGACAGGTGGTGCGGCATCCGGTCGCCGTAGCCCGCCAGCCCGACCAGTTCGAGGACCTCCTCGGCCCGTCCTGATCGGCGTTCGTCGCGGGTCAGCCCGAACGCGACGTTGTCCCGTACGGACAGATGGGGGAAGAGCGCACCCTCCTGCGGGACCGTGACGACGTGCCGCCGCTCGGGCCGGGTGTGCTTGCCCGGCCCGGCGACCACGCGGCCGTCGACGAGGATCTCACCGTCGTCGAGCCGTTCGAAGCCCGCCAGGCAGCGCAGCAGCGTGGTCTTGCCGCAGCCGGACGGGCCGAGCACGGCGGTGAGCGTGCCGGCGGGCACGGTGAGGTCCGCCCCGGCGAGCGCGGTCACCGCGCCGAAGCGCTTGGTGAGGCCGCGCAGGTCCAACTGGCTCATCGTGAGGTCTCCGCGGTGAGGATGCCGGTGCGCGCGGTGAGCAGCCACGCGGGCACCGATGACAGCAGCACGAGCAGGGCCGCGTAGGGGGCCGCGGCCGCGTAGGCGGCCACGGTGGTGTGCGTCCACAGCTCGGTGGCCAGGGTATCGACCCCGGTCGGGCGGAGCAGCAGCGTGGCGGGCAGCTCCTTCATGCAGGTCAGGAAGACCAGCGCGGCGCCGGCGCCGATGCCGGGCAGCACGAGCGGCAGCGTCACCGTGCGCAGCACGCCCAGCGGGCCGCGCCCGAGCGAGCGGGCCACGTCCTCCAGCACCGGCGGCGCCTGCGCGGCGGCCCCGGTGACGGCGGCGAGGGCGAGCGGCAGGAACAGGGCCGCGTAGCCGAGCGCCAGCAGCCAGGTCGTCTGGTAGAGCGGGTAGGCGAGCGTCACCCCGAACGACACCAGCGACAGCCCGATCACCACCCCGGGCAGCGCGTGGCTGACGTAGGCGAGCCGGTCGAGCAGGGTCGCCAGCGGCCCCGGCGCCTTGGCCGTCAGCAGGCCCAGCGGCAGCGCGAGCGCCATCGTGAGCGCGGCGCCGGCGAACGACAGCCAGAGCGAGTTGCCCATCGCGGCGGCCACCTCCGCCCACGCGCCCGGCCGTGAGACGCCCTGGACCATCCGGAGGCCGAGGCTGAGCGCGGTGACGCCGAGCGCGAGCCCCGCCACCGCGGTCAGCGCGGCGGCGGCCGGCCAGCGGGCCCGCCCGAGCCGGAGCCGGGCCGCGGCCCTGCGGGTGCCGCCGAGGTGGGCGTACCGGGCGCCGCGGCGGCGGGTGGCGGTCTCACCGGCGAGCACCAGCATGGTCAGCACGACCAGCACGGTGGACAGCACCAGCGCGCCGGTGCGGTCGAAGCCCAGGTCGAAGGCGACGAACACGGCCCGGGTGAACGTGTCCGTCCGGACGATCGACACCGCCCCGAAGTCGGAGAGCACGTACAGCGCCACCAGCAGCGAACCGGCGGCGTAGGCGGGCCTGACCTGCCGCAGCGTCACGCCGGTGAACGTGCGCCACGCGCTCCTGCCCAGCGAGCGCGACACCTCCTCCTGCGCCGGGTCCGCGTTGATGAGCGCCGCCGCGGTGGGCAGGAAGACGTACGGGTACGAGCAGAGGGTCAGCACCAGCGCCGCCGCCCAGAAGCCCTCGAACCCGTCGATCGACGAACGCCAGGCGAACGCCGCGATGTAGGTCGGCACGGCCAGCGGCAGCGCCGCCAGCACCGCGAAGAGCCGTCTGCCGGGCAGATCCGTACGGACGACCAGAAACGCCGACAGCACGCCCAGGACCGCGCAGGCGGCGGTCACCACCGCCGCCAGCCCCAGAGTCCGGACGGCCAGCCGGGCCGTCCGGACGGTGAACACCTCCTGCGCGATCCGCGCCCATCCGGCCTCGGCCGTCCTGATCGTCAGGTAGGCCACCGGAACGAGCGCGACCGCCACTGTCACCACGGAGAGGGTGAGCAGCAGCGGCCTGCGCGTGCGCTTGCGGATCACTACGGGACGAGCCCCGATTCCTTGATCAGCGCGATCGTGGCCTCCAGCTCGTCGAGGTCGTTGAGGTCCACGTCGGGGGCGGTCAGCTGGTCGAGCGGCGGCACGTACGCGGGCGGGTCCACGCCGGCCACGACCGGGTACTCGTTCGTCTCCTCGGCGAAGTACTTCTGCGCGTCCTCGCTGAGCAGGTACGTGACGAACTCCCGGACGTCGGGGTTCTCGGCGGCCTTCTTGAGCACGCCCACCCCGGCCACGTTCACCAGCGCGCCGGTGTCGCCGTCGGGGAAGAAGTGGAGCTTGGCCTTGAGCTGGTCGGGCGTGGTGCCGCGCTCGGCGGCCAGCTCGCCCAGGTAGTAGTGGTTGATGAGGCCGACGGCGACCTTGCCTTCGTTGACCTCTTCCAGGATGGGGCCGTTGCCCTCGCGGATCTGCGGGTCGTTGGCCTGGAGCCCGGCGAGGAACTCCTTGGCCTTCTCCTCGCCGTGCTGGACCCGGATCGCGGTGACGAACGCCTGGAAGGAGGCGTTGGTCGGGGCCACGCCGACCTTGCCCTTCCACTCCGGCTTGGTGAGGTCGAAGACCGACTTGGGCAGGTCGGCCTCCGCCACGAGGTCGGGGTTGTAGACGAGGACCCGGGAGCGGGCGGTGACGCCGACCCACTCCTTGCTGCCGGCCCGGTAGATCTCGGGTACCTTGGCGGCCACGTCGTCGGGGATGGTGGCGAACATGCCCTTCTTGGCCACGGCGCCGAGCGCGCCCGCGTCCTGGGCGAAGAACGCGTCGGCGGGCGACCGGTCGCCTTCCTCCAGGAGCTGGCCCGCCATCGCGGCGGTGTTGCCGTACCTGGCCTCGACGGCGATGCCGGTCTCCTGGGTGAAGCGTTCCAGGAGCGGCTTGACCAGCGACTCGCTGCGGCCGCTGTAGACGGTGATCTTCTTGTCGGCACCGGCGGCGGGCTCGTTCTCGGGTGTGCCGCCACAGCCGGCGAGCATCAGGGCAGCCGCGACCAAGGCGGACAGAGCAAAGGGGCGTCTCACGACAAGTGAGCTTAGCCTCACCTAATTTCGCTGTCGATAGGGGGTCCCGTCAGACCGAGCCGTTCCAGGCGGTCGGGGTCGGCGATCACGTCGACGGCCGCGATCCTGCCGTCCGTGACGGTGAACGCCATCACCGACAGCAGCCGGCCCTTCGCCACGACGACCACGCCGGCCGCCCCGTTGACCAGCGCGGGCCGGGCGAACGGCGAGAACCGCCCGAACGTGACCGCCTGCCCCGCCACCGTCCCGGCGCCGCGGAAGACGACCGTGTGCCGGGCCCGCGCCACGCCGCCGTCGGACCGCAGCACGACCTCCGGATCCAGTACGGAGACGAGCGCGTCGAAGTCGCCGTCCCGGGCCGCGGCGAAGAACGCGTTCACCACGTCCCGCTGGCGGGCCGGATCCGGGTCGGGCGTCGGAGCCTGCCCGCGTACCCGGCGGCGCGCCCGGCTGGCGAGCTGACGCACCGCGGCCGGTGACCGGTCGAGCAGCGGCGCGATCCCCTCGAACGGCACCGCGAACATGTCGTGCAGCACGAACGCCAGCCGCTCGGCCGGCGACAGCGTCTCCAGCACCACCTGCAGCGCCAGCCCGACCGAGTCCGCCAGCATCGCCTCGTGCTCGGGGTCGGCACCGGACTCCGGGCTGATGATCGGATCCGGGATGCGCACGTCCAGCGGCTCCTCGTCGCGGCGCCGCCGCGAGCGCAGCGCGTTCAGGCACACCCGGCCCACCACCGTGGTCAGCCACGCCCCCAGGTTCGTCACGCCGGAGGTGCCGGCGCGGCTCGCCCGCAGCCAGGCCTCCTGGACGGCGTCGTCCGCCTCGCTCAACGAGCCGAGCATCCGGTAGGCGACCGCCCGCAGCCGGCCGCGCTCCGCCTCGAAACGCTCCGCCAGCTCGCGCTCGTTCACCGTGTCACATTCCTTCGCCCGGCGGTGTCGACGTGGTGGACCCACCCCATCGATTCTGGAGCATCCATGACATCCCGCATTCTGGTCACCGGTGGCACCGGCACCCTCGGCCGCCTCGTCGTACCGCTCCTGCGCTCCGCCGGCCACCCGGTCCGCGTCCTCGCCCGGCGGAGCGGCGACGTGACCGCCGACCTGTTCACCGGCGAAGGCGTGCGGCCCGCCGTGGAGGGCGCCGACACCGTCCTGCACCTGGCGGGCGGCCCCAAGGGCGACGACGTGGCGACCCGCAACCTGGCCAGGGCCGCCGCCCGCGCCGGGGTGCGGCACCTGGTGCACATCTCGGTGATCGGCGCGGACCGGGTGCCGCTGGCCTGGTTCCGCTCCCAGCACGGGGCCGAGCGGGCCGTGTGGGAGTCGGGCGTGCCGTGGACGATGCTGCGCGCCGCGCAGTTCCACGACCTCGTGCTCAAGGCCGTGACGCAGCTGGCCAGGCTCCCCGTGGTGCCGATCCCCGGCGGGCTCAGGTTCCAGCCGGTGGACGCCCGCGACGTCGCCGCCCGCCTCGCGGAGCTGACCCTCGGCGAGCCATTCGGGCTGGTGCCCGATCTCGCCGGGCCGCAGGTGTACGGGATGCGCGAGCTGGTGCGCGGCTACCTGGAGGCCCGGGGCAGGCGGCGGCCGATGCTGCCGGTCCGGATGCCGGGCCGGGCGGGCCGCGCCTACCGGGCGGGCGACAACCTCTCCCTGGAGGGGGCGGACCTGGGCAAGCGCACCTGGGAGGAGTTCCTGAACGAACGGGTGCGCTAGAAACCGTTGGACAGCGCCCGCTCGCGCGGGACATCGTGGGCGGCATGCGACAAGAGGACATCTGGGACGCTGAGGCCGCCCGCCGCTACGACACCCCGGGCACCGGCATGTTCGCCCCCGAGGTCCTGGATCCGGCCGTCCGGCGCCTGGCCGGGCTGGCGGGCGGCGGCCGGGCGCTCGAGTTCGCCATCGGCACCGGCCGCGTCGCCGTGCCGCTCGCCGAGAGCGGAGTGAGCGTCACCGGCATCGAACTGTCCCGGCCGATGATCGACCAGCTTCGTACGAAGGCGGACGCGGAGACCATCCCCGTGATCGAAGGCGACATGGCGACAGCCCGCGCCCCCGGCACGTACACGCTGGTCTACCTCGTCTTCAACACGATCTCCAACCTGCTCACCCAGGCCGAGCAGGTCGACTGCTTCCGCAACGCCGCCCGCCACCTGGAGCCCGGCGGCCGGTTCGTGATCGAGCTCGGGGTGCCTGACCTGCGCACGCTCCCGCCCGGGCAGCAGGCCGCGGTCTTCCACTGCGAACCCGGCTACATCGGCCTCGACACCTACGACGTGGTGCGCCAGCACCTCGTCTCGCACCACTTCGGGTTCGGCGACGGCAGGGAGGCCCGGCTGTTCCGCAGCCCGCACCGGTACATCTGGCCCGCCGAGCTCGACCTCATGGCGCAGCTGGCCGGGTTCGAGCTGGAGAGCCGGCACGCCGGCTGGGACGGCGCCGAGTTCACCGCCGAATCGCGGTCGCACGTGTCGGTTTACCGTCTTCCCGGCTGACGTCGGACGATTTCGCCGGACCTGTCACGACCCGGGGGCTTGCCTTGTCCCGGCGGCGGGAACCAGCCCGTCAACGGGGGGACGAGGAAGGCGTTGACATGAAGATCGTGGTAATCGGCGGGACGGGCCTGATCGGGTCGAAGCTCGTGACCGGGCTCGGCGAACACGGGCACGAGGCGGTGGCGGCAGCCCGGAACACCGGGGTCAACACCGTCACGGGCGAAGGGCTCGCCGGGGCACTGGCCGGCGCGGACGTGGTCATCGACGTGTCGAACTCCCCGTCGTTCGAGGACACCGCCGTCATGCAGTTCTTCGAGACCTCCACCCGCAACGTGCTCGCCGCGGAGGCCGACGCCGGCGTCCGCCATCACGTCGCGCTGTCGGTGGTGGGCACCGATCGGCTGCCGGACAGCGGGTACTTCCAGGCCAAGCTCGCCCAGGAACGGCTGATCGAGAAGGCGGGCATCCCGTTCTCGATCGTCCACGCGACCCAGTTCTACGAGTTCACCCGCGCGATCGCCGACGCCGCCTCCACCGACGGCCGGACCGTACACATCGCGCCGGTGCTCTACCAGCCCATCGCCGCCGACGACGTGGCCAGAGCGGTCGGCAAGACCGCGGTGGGTTCGCCGCTCAACGGCAGGCGGGAGATCGCCGGACCGGAACAGTTCCGGATGGACGAGTTCTTCCGCGACGCCCTCGCGGCCTGGAACGACCCCCGCGAGGTCGTCACCGACCCGGACGCCCGCTACTTCGGCGCCCGCCTGAGCGAACGCTCCCTGGTGCCGGCCGACGGCGCGGTCCTCGGCGAGATCCGCTACGCCGACTGGCCGGGCCGCCGGTAGCCCATCACCGGTGGGCGGCCGCGATGACGCGTTCGGTGTGGGTGGTGACCGGGGCGCGGTAGCCCAGGTCGAGGGCGGGGTCGCGGCGGAGCACCGCCTCCTGTAGACGGCGCAGTCCGGGGCCCGGTTCGATGCCCAGGTCGCCGACCATGACCCGGCGGGTGTCCTGGTAGACGGCGAGGGCGTCCGAGGAGCGGGAGGCCCGGTAGAGCGCCAGCATGAGCTGGGCCCGGGGCCGTTCCCGCAGCGGGTGGGCCGCGGTGTGGGCGGTGAGCGCCGGCACCGTCGCGTGGTGGTCGCCGGCGGCGAGGCGGAGGTCGAAGTGGTCCTCCAGTGTGGTCAGGCGCTCCTCCTCCAGGCGGGCCGCTTCGACCTGGGCCCACGGGGCGGTGATGCCTGTCAGCGCGCTGCCCCGCCAGAGTGTCAGCGCTCGCTGGAACAGGTCCTCGGCCGCCCCGGGCGCCCCGGTGGTCCGCGCCGTGACGGCTTTACGGACCAGCAGCGTGAACAGATGGGCGTCGACGTCCTCCCTCCGGATGTTCAGGCGGTATCCGCCGCCGATGGTGGTGATGACCTCGTCGTCCTGGTGACGGGAGAGGAGGTCGCGCACCTTCGACACCACGATGTGCAGTTGTTTGCCCGCTGTCGCCGCCGTGCTCTGCCCCCACACGTCGGCCAGCAGTCGTTCGGCGGGCACCACCTGGCCCGCGCTGAGCGCCAGCCGGGCCAGCAGCCCGACCCGCCGCTCCCCGGCGACCTTCACCGGCACGCCGTCCGCTGTGACCTCCCAAGGTCCGAGCATGCTGATCTTGAGTCTCATCCTGGCCCCCCCAGTTGCGGCCGCGATCGATCATCACTGTAGGGAGGCGGGCGGCGCAGCGGTGTCCGGCGAACGCCCTACACCTGGTCCTCCGTCTGGTTGAGCTCGGCGAGCGTGATGAGGCCGTCGTCGAGGGCCCGGCTGACCAGCTCGCTCTTGGTGCGGGCGGCTCTGCCGACGTTGGCGTACTTGACGCGGACCCGCGAGATGTACGTGTCGACGGTCTTGACGGTGATGTTGAGCTTCGCGGCGACGAGGTCCTTGGACGAGGAGACGAACCAGGCCCGCAGCACCTCGGTCTCGCGCTGCGACAGCCGCGGCCGGTCCGGGGAGTCGTCGGCGGCGAGCGCCCCGGACAGCGACGGCGCGGTGTAGGGCTGCCCGCGGGCGGCGGCCCGGATGGCGGGCACCAGGTGCTCGGGGCCCTCCCGCTTGGTCAGGTAGGCGAGCGCGCCGAGGTCGACGCACTTGATCGCGGTGCGGTCGTCGGTGTGCTGGGAGTAGACGATCACCCGTCTGCCGCTCCGGGCCAGCCGGTGCAGCTCGCCGAAGTCCGGCCGGCCGGGCGTCAGCTCCAGATCGAAGATCACCACGTCGGCGTCGGCTCCCGGCCCGGTCCACACCTCGGCCAGCCGGTCCCCGGCGTCGATGAGCTCGATCGGGGGCTCCGCGCCGGCGCACCAGGCGCGCACACCGGCGGAGATGGCGGCGTGATCGTCCACGATCACGGCGGTGATCACCCGGTCATCTGGGGGGTGGGCTGCCATCGGACCTCCATCCATACCGTGTCGTCGGTGTTGACCGTCTCCACCTGCACTCCTGGCGTCGCCGGTGCCGGTACGTCCACCTCGCCGCTGTCGGCGACGACACTCACCGACACCAGGTCCACGCCGCCCATGACCGTCACCCGGGCCCGGGAGGCGGCGGTGGCCAGTACGGTCAGCACCGGCTCGGTCAGGTCGCGCCGGACGGCGACGGGCGGCGTCGGCCACCGCCCGCGCGCGTCCAGCTCCACCTCCACGCCCTTGCGGTCGGCGACGTCGGCGCAGTGCCGCAGCTCGTGCAGCAGCGGGTTGGCCACAGTGTCGATCTCGGCGAACAGCCGCCGCATCCGGGCCGCCTCGATCGCGCTGCGCCGCTGCGCCTCCGGGTCCTGCGGGCACAGGGTGCCGGCGGCGAAGCCCTCCAGCAGCGGGACCGTGTGCGCCGACAGTTCGCCGAGCCGCTGCCGTCTGCGGCGGTGCGACTCGGCGGCGACGGCCTCGGCGATGCGCACCTGTTCCAGCTCCCGCCGGGCGGCGGCGGCCCGCGCGCCGATGTCGCGGAGCACGGCCGCGCCCACGGCCACGCAGAGCGGGAAACCGACCACGCTCACCGAGCCGGTGGCGAACCGGGCCAGCGCCTGGATCGTGGGGTCGTGCAGCAGGAACACGTTCAGCAGGGCCAGCAGCTCGTGCCCGGCCAGGAACATGCCGGTGTCGCGGAGCGGGCGTCCGAACAGCACCACCAGGCCCGCCCAGTTCGCCGCGCCGAAGATCCAGTCGGTGGTGGTGGAGGTCTGTCCTTGCGGGAGCGTCGCGTACGAGAGCGCGGAGGCGGCGAGCACGACGGCCACGGCGGGCGCGCACAACCGGCCCCACGACCGCCCCCGGGTGAGCAGCGCCGCCTCGCCCGCTAGCACCGCCATCAGCAGGGCGAGCGCCGTCACCTGGGCGCCCGGCGTGGCGTACTTCTCCCAGTGGCGCAGCAGGTTGGACAGCCCGAGCCCGCACACGATCACCACGGCGACCACCAGCGCCGCCAGCCGCAGCCCGCGGTGGAGCTGGACGTCGGTACGGTCCTCCACCATGTCAGTCATGGGTCTCCTGCCATTCCAGCCGCACTCGGGTGCCCTCGCCGGGCGCGGAGACGATGCGGGCCGTGCCGCCGATGCGGGTCATCCGGCCGTGTACGGACTCGCGCAGGCCGCGCCGGGTGGGCGGCACGGCCTCCTGGTCGAAGCCCTTGCCCCGGTCCACGATGTCGAGCCGGAGCGCGCGGGCGTCGCCGCTGAGCCGGACGGCGGCCCGGGTGGTGCCGGCGTGGCGGCGCACGTTGGTGAGGGCCTCGCGGGTGGCGTCGGCGAGGGTGGTGGCGATGCCGGTGGGCAGCGTCAGGTGCGGCGGCGCGTCGAACTCGACGGTGAGCTGCACGGCGTCGAGGTCGGCGCGGAGCAGCTCGACCAGGTCGGTCTCGCGGGCCGACTGGCGGTCGTCGGAGCGCAGCCGCTCCAGGTCGCGGCGGGCCTGCGGGGCCAGCCAGGCGGCGTCCGAGGGCACCTGCCCGGTGCCGACCATGAGGAGCGTGGTGGCCGCGGTGTCGTGCAGCGCGTTGGCGAGTTCCCGCTCCTCGGCGCGGACGGCCGCCGCCACCTCGGCTTCGGCCCGTGCCCGCGCGGCTTCGGCGGCCATGCGGTCGGCCCGGTCGGCGGCCCGCCGCAGCAGCGTCCATACGGTCCTGGACAGCGCGGCAGCCGGGAGCACCCACAGGTAGCCGCGGAGCACGCCCGGCGCCGCCCCGGCCGCGGCGACGAGGGCGGCCGCCCCGCCTCCCGCCGCGAGCGCCATGAGGCCGCCGACGAGCGGCGTGGTGTGCCACTGGCAGGTCACGCAGGCGAACGTCACCAGCAGGCGCAGCCACGCGCCGTTGGTGTCCTCCAGCGCGCCGGTCCAGAACATGCTCGCGCTCAGGCCCAGCAGGACGACCGTGTCGGCGGCGACCAGCGCGTTCCCCCGGCCCGCGCGCAGCCACCAGGCGTGGGCGCAGGTCCACACCGCCGCGACGGCGACCACCGAGGCGGTGGCCGGGAAGTTGCCGGGCGAGGCCCGTAACAGGGCGATGGCGCAGATCGGCAATGCCATAGCCAGACGCACGGCGGCGGCGTACCGCCGGCCGAAGCCCGCGAGCAGCCGAGCCGCCCCCGTTACCGTGATCTCGTTCCCCGTCACCGTGAGGCAGCCTAACGACTTCCGCGCCGATGATCACGTTTCAAGAGGATTCGTAAGGTTTGCGGCTTGGTGATCTCACCGGGACAATGATCCGCGGCCGGGCGTGGCTTCCAGGGGGGTGGCCGTGCCGGCGGCTGGGGAACGATGAACGGGTACTCGGAACTACAGCTCGGACCGCTCGACCACGTGAGGCCGGTGGTCGCCCTGCATCCGGCCGCCAGCCTGCTCTCCTTGGTCGCGGGCAGCGTGGGCGGCCGGCCGCACGGGGTGCCCGGGCACTGGCGGCGCGGGGTGAGCCGGGTGGTGGGCGCGGACGCGGCCGCGTTGACGCCGCTGTTCGACCCGTACTGCTCGATCATCCCTGACTGCCTGACCGGGACGGCGACGATGGTCGAGGCCGACATCGGCGCTCATCTCGACATGCTGGCCGACCTGGACGCGGGGACGCTGCTCGGGGAGCTGGAGGCGGAGTTCGGCGCGGAGGTCCCGGTCCACTGGCGGCCGGTGGTGGAGCGGCCGCGGGCGTGGCTGCGCGTGTACGCGGAGCTGATGAGCAGGCTGTGGCAGGAGTTCGCGCCGATGTGGCGCCGGGCGGACGCGCTGCTGCGCAAGGAGCAGGAGCGGGTGGGGGTCGCCGCGGTCACCGGGACGCTGGACGCCGTGCTCACCGGGCTGAACAGCCGGTTCACGTTCACCGGCACCTCGCTGCGGCTGCCGGACCAGCAGGGGCGGCAGTTCGACCTGGACGGCAGGCGGCTGACGCTGGTGCCCGTGATCTCCGGTCACGGGGCCTGCCTGTTCTCCTTCGACCCGCCGGGGCCCGCGTGGATCGGCTATCCCCTGCCCGCGCTGGGGCTGCTCTGGTCCGATGACGGCGAGCCGGACGCCGGGAAGGACAGCCTGGCGCTGACCGTGGGGCGGGTCCGCGCGGCGATCCTGCGGGCCGCCCGGCTGCCGCTCACCGTGGGCGCGCTGGCCGGGCTGCTGGGCTGCACCCCGGCCACGGCGAGCTACCACTGCGACCAGCTCCAGGCGGCCGGTCTGCTGAATCGCGAGCGGCACGGCCGTCACGTGCGGGTCCGGCTGACCGCGCGGGGCGAGGCTCTGGTCGACCTCATGAGCTGATTGTTAGGCCCCTGTCTAAAAGATCGAATCCGTCCGGCGCTTTCCCTATGTTGTGCCTCCGTGCCGGTACGTACCGGCACGATCACACGACACCCACTCTCCCCAGGGGGCACGCATGCGCAGATCGATGAGAACGCTGGCCGTAGTGACACTGGGAGGCGCGCTGGCGCTGACGCCGGCGACCGTCTCCTTCGCCGCCACGGCGCAGGCTTCCGTGACCGTCACCGCCGGGAGCGAGCTGGTGCGGGCCGGCGAGAGGCTGAACGTCGGCGACTCGCGGCAGTCGCCCAACGGCCGCTACCGGCTGGTCATGCAGCCGGACGGCAACCTCGTGCTCTACGCCAAGGGCAGCAGCAAGGGGCTCTGGAGCAGCAGGACCACCGGCGCCAAGAAGGGCGCGTTCGCCACGATGCAGACGGACGGCAACTTCGTCGTCTACAGCGCGACCGGCAAGGCCGTCTTCTACACCGCCACCAGCAAGCCCGGCTCCTTCCTGTCCGTGCAGGACGACGGCAACCTGGTCGTCTACAGCAAGTCCTTCGACGCCCTGTGGGACCGCTACTCCGGGCTGGACAATCTGCTGCGGCCCGGCGAGATGCTCCGGCCGGGCCAGCTCCGGCGGTCCACCGACCGCCGCTACCGGCTGGAGATGCAGCGCGACGGCAACCTGGTGCTCTACAAGAGCTCCAAGGCGCTGTGGAGCACCAAGACCACCGGTTCCAAGAAGGGCGCGTTCGCGCTCATGCAGGAGGACGGCAACTTCGTCGTCTACAACGCCGCGAACAAGCCGGTCTGGCACAGCCGCACCGCCACGCCCGGCTCCTTCCTGGCGGTGCAGAACGACGGCAACGTGGTGATCTACACCAAGTCGTTCAAGGCGCTCTGGTCGACCAAGACCACCGGCAAGTAGCCGAAGGGCACCGGCCCGGTCTCCGTCACCGAACCTGCTCCGCTGCGGGGAGCTCGCCCGGTGCGGGGGCCGGGCCGTCCGCGTTCCTGGGCGGCAGTGCGGCGATCAGGACCGGGATGACGAGGAAGGACGAGTACGCCCACAGGCTGTGGAACTGCCCCCAGGGCAGCCCGGTGAGCGGCTGGAGGCGCAGATAACCGGCAGCGGCCCAGGCGCTGGTCAGCGCGATCGCCGGCCAGGTGGCGCGCCCGGCGCGGGCGGCCAGCAGGTACGGCACCGGCCACACCAGGTACTGGGCGCCGAGCCGGTAGGTCAGGATGAGGAAGACGAGCAGCAGGACCAGGGTCAGGTCGACCGGATCGGCCTTCCGCCACCACCAGCCCGCCGCGAGCAGGCCGGCGAGGAGCACGATCAGGCCGATCCGGCCGAGGGACGGCGAGACCGCCTGGCTGCCGCCGGTCGCCAGCACCGTCCAGCCCCAGTCGCCCACCACCGGCCGCGTCGAGATGATGGCCTTGGCCAGGTCGACCAGCCCGGTGAACGGCGTGTCCAGGAACACCGCGCTGCTGAGCAGCCAGAGCCCGGGCACGGCCCCGGTCCAGAAGAGCACCACCAGGCGGCGCGAACCGGCGACGGCGAGCACCACGCCCGGCACGAGCAGCACCGACCAGTTGGTGCAGGCCACCGAGAGCCCCATGAGCACCCCGGCCCAGTGGGCGCGCCCGGAGCGGGCCACCACCAGCGCGGCCACCCCGAACACCAGGGTGAGCGGCGGGAACTGGCCGTGGATGCTGCTCACCATGATGCCGATCGGCACGCACGCGTACTGGAAGCCGCGCAGCGCCCCGCGCTCCCCGGCCAGCTTGGCCACCAGCGGGATCAGCGCCAGGTCGGCCAGCACCGGGACGATCCGGCCCGACATGTTCCAGGAGAGCCCCAGCAGGTCGCCCAGCTCCTTCTGGCCCGCCAGCACGTACGCCAGGAACGGCAGGAAGTGCCAGCCGCCCTCGCGCATGTGGGTGGTCGGGTTGCGCCCGGCCAGGATCTCGTCGGCGGCCCCGGAGAAGTCGTTGGCGAAGTCGTACGGCTGGGACGGGTCCTGCGCGGCCCAGAGCATGACCACGACGCGCAGCACCGCTCCCGTCGCGAGCGCCGCCCACAGCGGCGGCGCCCAGCCGCGGCGCTGCGCCAGGATCGCCAGGACGAGGCCGGCCACCAGCGGAGGACCCACTACCAGAGCTGGGCTCACGTGCTCTCCTCCAACTGCCTCGCGGTCGGTCGACAGGACGAGAAAGACCGTAGCCTACGGAGCCAGTCCAAGCGTTCGCTGGGAAGGACCTCCGGGTCGCCTGAACCGATGCGGGGCCGTGCGCCGAATGCCGGTATCGTCGCTGAGACCTTGAGTGAAAGGAATGCCAGGAGATGCCGGAGGTGGCCGGAGCCCGCGTGCTCGTGACGGGCGGTGCGGGTTTCATCGGAAGGCGGCTGGTGGCGGCGCTGCTAGCCGAGGGGGCCGAGGTGACGGTCGTCGACCTGCGCGCCCACCCGGATCCGGCGGTCACGTCCGTCGTGGGCGACCTGCGCGACGCGCGGGTGCGCGAGCGCGCGGTCACACCCGGGCTGGACGCGGTGGTGCATCTCGCCGCCGTCACGTCGGTGCTCCGCTCGGTGGAGGATCCCGCCGGTACGTACGAGACGAACGTCGCGGCCACCTCGGGGCTGCTGGAGCTCGCGAGGGTGCACGGGGTGCCGCGGTTCCTGCTGGCCTCGACCAACGCGGTCACGGGCGACGTGGGCGACACGCCGATCAGCGAGAGCCTGGCGCTGCGCCCGCTCACCCCGTACGGCGCGACCAAGGCGGCGGGCGAGATGCTGCTCAGCGCCTACTCGGGGGTTTACGGGATGCGCACGAGCGCGCTCCGCTTCGCCAACGTGTACGGCCCGGGGATGCTGGCCAAGGACAGTTTCGTCCCGAGGCTGATGCGGGCCGCCGCCGAGGGTAGGGGGGTCCAGGTGTACGGCGACGGGGGTCAGCTGCGCGACTACGTCCACGTCGACGACGTGGTCCAGGCCATCCTGCTCGCCTGGCGCGAGGACCACGACGGCCCGCTGATCGTCGGGTCCGGCACGTCGGTCAGCGTGAACGAGCTGATCGAGGCGGCCCGGAAGGTCACCGGCGCGCCCATCCCCGTCGAGCACGTGCCCGCGAAGCAGGGTGAGATGCCGGCGGTCGTGCTCGACATCTCGGCGGCCAAGGCGCTCGGATATCGGCCACGCCACGATTTGGCCTCCGGAATGGCCACAGTATGGCCGGACTTCATGCCTTCTGCAGCAGAATCATCTGCGGCGAAAAGCGACAACGCGGAGGAAGACGTATGACGAGCCCGGACATCGACGACGCCGCAGTTGCGGAGTTCACCGCTCAGTACGGCTCGGACCTGCCACCCGTCGCGATCGTCATCGCCGCGTACAACGAAGACCGGAGCATCGGCGCCACGCTGAACGGCATCCCCGCGGTCGTCGAGGGGCTGGAGACGGCGACCATCGTGGTCGTCGACGGCTCCACCGACCGCACCGCCGAGGAGGCGCGCAAGGCCGGGGCGATGGTCTGCGACGTGCCGGTGAACCGCGGGCAGGGCGCGGCGCTGCGGCTCGGCTACCGGCTGGCGCGCGAGGGCGGCGCCCGCTACATCGTCACGACCGACGCCGACGGGCAGTACGACCCGGCCGACATCAAGCGGGTGCTCGCCCCGGTCCTGCAAGGCGAGGCCGACTTCGCCACCGGGTCGCGGGTGCTCGGGCGGCAGGAGACCCACGACCGGGTCCGCCGGCTCGGCGTGCACGTGTTCGCCTGGCTGATCAGCCGGTTCACCGGGCAGCGCATCACCGACACCTCGTTCGGCCTGCGGGCGATGCGGGCCGAGGTCACCGCCGCGGTCACGCTGAAGCAGCCGCAGTACCAGTCGTCGGAGCTGCTGATCGGCGTGATCTCCCGGGGCTTCCGGGTGGTCGAGGTGCCGGCCACGATGCGGCTGCGCGCGGCCGGCACCACCAAGAAGGGCGGCAACCTCGTCTACGGCTACCGCTACTCGCGGGTCGTGCTCGGCACCTGGCTGCGGGAGCGCCGCCGCCGTTCCTCGCCCTCCTCGTCCTCGCCCGACTCGGCGCGCTCCTCGTCGGGGCGGCTGCCGGCGAAGACGAAGTAGTGGAACAGGAAGAACTTGGCGACGAACAGCAGCCCGTAGATCCCCAGGAAGACGGCTCCCACGAACACCACGCGGGGGCCGTCGGTGTCGAACAGCCGGTGTCCGACCTGGTCGGCGACGCCGGTGCCCCAGGAAGCGATGAGCAGCCCCGCCACGGCGGTCAGCCAGTACGGGAGCAGCTCGCGCAGCGGCTTGGGCCGGCCGCGCACCTTCCACGCCCATGACCGGTTGAGCACGTAGTTGACGACCGCGCCCAGCGCCCAGGCGGCGACGGAGGCGGCGGACGGGCCGAGCAGTTTCAGCCCGTAGAGCGTCAGCAGCGTGACCTCGCTGACCACGCCCGCCACCACCGACCCGATCGCGTAGCGCCCGAAGATGCGCGGGAGCGCCCCGCGCAGGAGACCTCGGATCCGATTCACGACGCCGCGGGCTCCCAGCCCTCGGGGACGCGGAAGACGCCCAGGATGGACTGCCCGAACGGGATCGGCAGGACCCGGTCGAGCACCCGGGTGACCGGGACCAGGACGCGGTCGTACAGGCCGACGGCGCCCGCCTTGGGCGAGCCGGCCTTGCCCAGCTTCACCGCGGCCCACCAGGCGATCCCGCCCAGCAGGTTGACCGGGCGGGACAGCTCCACCTCCAGCCCGGCGCGGAGCGCGGCGTCGCGCAGCGTGGCCGGGGTGTAGCGGCGGAAGTGGCCCACCTTCCGGTCGAAGTCGCCGTACAGGCTCTGGTAGGCGGGCACCCAGAGCACCAGCGTGCCGCCCCGCACGACCGAGCGGGCGAGGAGGGTGAGGACGGCGGCGTCGTCCTCGAAGTGCTCCAGCACGTTGATGGCGATCGCGGTCTCCACCGGGCGGTCGAGGGTGGTGCCGCAGGCGAGGTCGAACTGGGCCGCCTCGACCTCCCCGCGACCGGCGAACCGGTCTTTCATCACCTCGACCGCGTCGGGGTCGACGTCGGTGACCACGAGCCGGTCGAGGCCGGTGAACTGGCTGGCGAACTCGCCCAGACCGGCCCCCACCTCCAGCACGCTGCGCCCGCAGTGCGGGGCGATCAGGTCGAACTGGTAGCGGCGGTAGCGGGGCTTGTCGTGGCCGCCCTCCTCCCGCTCCGCCGTCCGGCCGGTGGCCCGGGCGAACGCGCCTTCCTCAGCGTTCACCGCTTCTCGCCGCGCAGGGCGCCGCGCCAGTCGACCTTGGGCTTCATGGCCTCCAGGTCGGCCCGCTCCGCGTACCGCTTGGTCACGTCGAACAGGGACGTGATCAGCGTGTCGGACAGCAGGTGCGGTTCGAGGCCGAGCTCGATCAGCCCGCTGTGGACCACGTTGTAGTAGTGCTCCTCGTGCTCGACCCGCGGGTTGTCGAGGTGGTGGATCTCGACGTCGTCGGGGAAGCTCCGCGCGATGGTCTCGGCGATCTGGGCGACCGACATGGACTCGGTCATCTGGTTGAACACCCGGAACTCGCCGCGCTCGGCCGGGTTCTCGCAGGCGAGCTGGATGCAGCGGACGGTGTCGCGGATGTCGATGATCCCGCGCGTCTGGCCGCCCTTGCCGTAGACGGTGATGGGGTGGCCGAGCACCGCCTGCACGACGAACCGGTTGAGGACCGTGCCGAACACCGCGTCGTAGTCGAACCGGGTGGCGAGCCGGTCGTCGAGCGCGGTCTCCGGGGTCTGCTGGCCGTAGACGACGCCCTGGTTGAGGTCGGTGGCGCGCAGCCCCCAGATCCGGCAGGCGAACTCCATGTTGTGGCTGTCGTGCACCTTGGACAGGTGGTAGAACGAGCCCGGCCGCTTCGGGAAGAGCACCCGGTCCTTGCGGCCCTTGTGCTCGACCTCCAGCCAGCCTTCCTCGATGTCGATGTTGGGCGTGCCGTACTCGCCCATCGTGCCGAGCTTGACCAGGTGGATGTCCGGGTCGGTCTCGGCGATCGCGTAGAGCACGTTGAGCGTGCCGGCCACGTTGTTGACCTGCGTGTAGACCGCGTGCTTGCGGTCGATCATGGAGTACGGGGCGGCCCGCTGCTCGGCGAAGTGGACCACGGCCTCCGGGCGGAAGTCGCGGAACATCTCGTAGGTGAACTCCGCGTCCGTCAGGTCGCCGACGTACGGCTTGATGGTCTTGCCAGTGATCTGGTGCCAGGTGGCGATCCTGGTCTGCAGCGACTCGATCGGAACCAGGCTTTCCACGCCGAGCTCGAAGTCGTACTGCCGCCTGGCGAAGTTGTCGGCCACGGCTACCTCGTGCCCGCACTGCGAGAGGTGAAGAGCGGTGGGCCAGCCGAGATAGCCGTCACCGCCGAGGACCAGAATCCGCATAGACCTGACTTTCTAACTTCTGTGCGACAAGCGCGGGGGACAATACATGGCGTACGGGGTTGTATCACGCCCGGAAGTGGAAGTGTTCCCCCCGCTGTACTCATCACACTCGTACCACATGACTGATCCTCGTCTTCACCTCTCGCGTACCTTCACAGGAGGTTGACAGGCACCTCTCGCGGTCCGTTCAGGAGGTGACCTGGCCTTGCGGGAACCGCCCGGTCAGCCGGAGTCCGCGGAAGGAATCACGCCGTCAAGGACGCTGTCAATCGGGGCGGCGGCGACGTCCTCTCCGGGGCGCGACAGGAAGACGTTGACGTGGTACTCGCCCGCCTCCTCCTTGCCCGCGGGATCGACGCCCTGCTCGGCCAGGGCGCGCAGGGCGAAGTCGCGCTCGCTCTCGTCCGCGAACCGGCGCTGCGGGAAGGTGGCGCCCTCCAGCTGCTCGGTGACCAGCCCGTGGCGGGCCAGCGAGTCGGCCACCGGGGTGAAGTCGACCGTACGCAGGCAGAGCGCCGCGAACCAGGGACGGCGGTCGGCGGACGTGCAGTCGAGCAGCCGATCGATCGTCCGGTCGGTGATGTAGCCGATGCCGCCGGTGACGGTGATCAGGTCGGCCTCGTCGACCACCGCCGCCAGCTCGGGCGAGGGGTCGTCGTGTTCCAGGTTCTCGACGGCTCCCCCGTCGAGCAGGCCGACCGTCATCGCGTACTCGACGGCGGGCGCGGAGGTGTCCACGCCGATCACGCGGGGAGCGTCCTTCAGGCGGCGGCTCTGGTAGAAGTCGCGGTCCTCCTCGGCGAGCTCGTCGCTCGCGAGGCGGGCCAGCCGTTCGTCGCAGTAGTGGTCATAGAGGTGGTCGAGCGTGAGGTCGCATTTCAGCAGTGCCGCGTTCACACCGTACGAGCAGCACAGGTCCACGACGGTGGGCTCGTCCACGTCGAGCGCGTCGAGCACTTTGCGGAACACGCGCTGCCCGTGACCTGGGACGGAGTAGTCGAGCTCGCCCAGGCGGTCGTAGTAGGAGCGGGGGTCGGGGCGGGTGTAGATCTCGTCGAAGTCGGCCTTCTTCAGCTTCCGGTCAGTCATCTGATCGTCGGCTCGCACATCCTGCCTTCCCGTACGGCTACTTGCCGCACATCCGAAAACACCTGGCCCAACTTATCACGCTCGACATACATATTAGAAAACCCTTTCGAATACGCGTCAGGCGCACGGATCGCCATTTCAGCTATTTTCCTCTTATGTCGATTTTCGCCCGAGATAAACGCCCTGGTCACAGTGGGTCTTGACGGGGACGGCGTCGAAAGTTTCGGCCGTTCGTTGACACGTTTCAAAGCGGTTTCTCAAGCTGATCACCGACCCCCCTCCGGAAGGGAGAACTCTGGTGATCGCCATCTCCGGAATCCGCAGGAGAAGCCCGGCAAGCCGTCCAGCGTCACCGGCACGGTCTCCGGCCAGGGCATCACCGTGAACGTCTCCCACAACGGCCGCAGCGCGAGCTTCTCCGCGGGCATCGACCTGCCCAGCGGCTCCGGCCCCTTCCCCGCCGTGATCGTCGGCGGCTTCGGCGCTGACACCGCGGCCATCAAGGCCGCCGGCGCCGCCGTCGTCAGCTACGACCCGCTCGCGGTGGGGCGCGAGGGCACGCCGCGCAGCAACAAGCAGGGCGCGTTCTACACCCTGTACGGCTCGTCCAGCGGCACCGGGCGCCTGGGCGTGGGGCGTGAGCCGGATCATCGACGTCATCGAGCAGTCGGGCGGCAGCGTGCTCAGCGCGGACGCGACCGGCGTCACCGGCTGCTCCCGCTACGGCAGGGGCGCCTTCGTGGCCGGGGCCTTCGACCAGCGCATCGCGCTGACCATGCCGGTCGAGTCGGGCAGCGGCGGCCTGACCGCCTTCCGCGCCATCCCCGGCGAGAGCGGCGCCCAGCCGCTGAGCAGCGCCTACAGTGAGCAGCCCTGGCTGGGCGACGCGTTCGGTTCCTTCACCGGCAACCCGGCCAGGCTGCCGGTCGACACCCACTCGACCGTGGCCATGATCGCCCCGCGCGGGCTGCTCATGATGGACAACCCGCACATCGACTGGCTGGCCGCCCGCTCGGCCAGCGTCGGCGCGCTGGGCGGCGCGGAGGTCTACAAGGCGCTCGGCGCCCAGGGCAACATCACCTACTGGTCGGACGTCCAGGACGGCAACCACTGCGCCAGCCGCTCCGAGTGGCGGGGCCCGATCCAGCAGAGCATCCAGAAGTTCCTGCGGAACTCCGGCAGCTACACCGGCTCGATGCGCATCTCCCCCGCCAAGCGCGGCGACCTCGCCGAGTGGCGCGACTGGCAGACCCCGGACCTCAGCGGCTCGAACCCCGGTGACACCACCCCGCCGACCGCCCCGACCGGCCTGACCGCCTCCGGCACCACCGCCACCGGCACGAGCCTGAGCTGGACGGCCTCCACGGACGACACGGGCGTCACCGGCTACGACATCCTGCGCGCCCCGGCCACCGGCGCCTTCACCCAGGCCGGCACCTCGGCCACGACCTCGTACAGCGACACCGGCCTGACCCCGGAGACCGCCTACCGCTACCAGGTCAGGGCGCGGGACGCCGCGGGCAACACCTCAGCGGTGTCGAACACCGTACAGATCACCACAGAGCCCGGCAGCCCGTCCGGCGGGACCTGCACCGCCGTCCAGACCGTGCAGACCCAGTGGGCCACCGGCTACGTCATCCAGCCGCTGACCATCACCAACACCGGCAGCGCGACGGTCAACGGCTGGACGGTCACCTTCACCCTCCCCGCCGGCCACGCGTTGACCGGCTCCTGGAACGGCGTGGTCACCACCGGCGGGCAGACCGTGACCATCAGGAACGTCGCCCACAACGGCACCCTCGCCCCCGGCGCGAGCACCGGCGTCGGCTTCCAGGCGACCCGCCCCGATGGCGACTCCGCCCTGCCCTCCGGCTACACCTGCGCCTGAAGCGGCCCGGCCGGCGTGCGCGCCGCCATCCGCCGTTCGAACCAGATCGAGGTGAACGGCGGGACCGCGCACGCCAGGCCCAGCAGCACCGCGCCGCGGCTCCAGCCCGCCTCCCGGGCCGAGAGCACCACCCCGAGCCCGTACAGCACGAACAGCGCCCCGTGAATCGGCCCGAAGATCTTCACCCCGAGGTCACCGGACGCGGTCACGTACTTGAAGAACATCCCGACCAGCAGCCCCGCCCACGAGCACGCCTCGGCCACCGCCACGATCCGGAACCAGCGCAGCATGTCCATCCTTTCGTCGAGCGCTTACTCTACAGCCCGTAGAGCAAGGCCCGGGCGTAGGATCGGCCGCATGACCCGGCACACGTGGTGGACCTGGCCGCTCCTCGCCTACGGGACGATCGCCCTGCTGGTCGCCGACGTGGTCGTCCTCTGGCTGGTCCTCACGCGCACCTGCACCCTCCCGTACGAGGGCGGCAACCTCACGCGGTGCGTCGCCGGCCTGTCGGAGGAGCAGGTCCTCGCCACGTCGGTCCCCGCAGCCCTGGCTCTGCTGGCCGCCCAGATCTGGCTTTTCAGGCGGGTACGGCGCAGGTAGGTCACGGGGGCACGAGCGAGGCCAGGGGGACGTGGTGCTGGCCCGCGTGGATGTCGCGGTCGCGCAGGCTGCCCTGGGCGACCGGGCGGGGAAACGAGATCTTCACGACGTTGAGCGCGGGGATGCGGAAGATCTGGATGCCGGCCGGGTCCACGTCGTAGAGGCGGGCGATGACGTCCTCGTTGATGAAGGTCTCGTCGGCGACCGCGGCGTAGCCGTCGGCGTCGCGCATGAAGAGCTCCATCGTCACCCAGAACGGGCCGGCGTTCTTGGCGCGGACCTCCAGGGCCAGCTCGCCCAGCGTGGGCTTGCGGTCAGTCACGGGAATCACCCTCGCCGATCTCGATGCGGAACATGTCACAGGGGTCGTCGACGTCCACGACGTGGTTGAGCGCGAACTCGTAGACGGGACCGCGCTCGGTCTCCGCCGGGGAGGTGGGGAAGGCCAGGCTGGGCAGGTAGTCCATGTCGGGCGTCGGCAGGTGGAGCATCAGCGGGTTCGCGATCTTGGCGATGGCGGTGGCGGTGGCCTGCTCCGGGGCGTGGACCAGCAGCATCACGCCGACCTCGCGGGGCGGGCCGGTCGCGGGGTCGAGGTCCTGGAGTACGGCGTTGTAGCCGTACGGGCGGATGTCCAGGGCGTAGTCGTCGGGGCCGAGACCGAGCGTCTGCCGCACCCGCCCCTCCAGGATCTCCCGGAGCAGCGCGACCCACTCCTCGATCCGGGCGAGGATGCGCGGCTCCCGGATCGCGGTGAAGGACATGGTCTCGTAACCGGTGACGCGGGCGCCTTCGAGCTTGATCGTGTGCTGGGCGGCGGGCTCGAAGCGGGATCCCTCGACGCGGACCCGGCGGTCGTCCAGCGCGGTGTAGGTCGCGTCGCCGACCACGAGCGTGCCCGCGGGCTCCCGCATCCGGAACGGGTCGACGGTCTCGTACAGCATGTGGGCCGCCACCGACGTCGGCGTGCACGCGGCGGACGGGTCCAGCGGCTCGACGACGAAGCCGCGCTGGTCGATCGTGGCCAACACTCCGCCCACGCGCGGGTTCGTGGTGCACTGCCCGCCGCACTCCACGATCTTGGAGGCGTGCCAGGTGGGGCCCGCGGGCATGCCCTTCATCAGCGGGTACGCGGCGGCGACGGCGGTGTCGGTGGCCCGGCCCGCGAGCACCACGTCGGCCCCGGCCTCCAGCGCCGCGACGATGGGCTCGTGGCCCATCATGCCGACGATGTGGCTGCAGCTGTCCAGCGTGCCGGCGTCGAGGTCGCCCAGCGGCGGCAGCGGGTGGATCCGGCCCTCCTTCAGCCGCTCCTTCAGCGCGCCGGCACGCTGCTCGCTGTAGACGCGGGCGACCCGCAGGTCCAGGCCCTCCTCCCGGAGGATGTCGGCGACGATGCCGGCCACCCAGTCGACGCCGGAGTCGGTGCCGCCGGTGCCGCACGAGCCGACGATCAGCGGGATGCCCGCGCGGGACGCGGCCCGCAGCAGGATCCGCAGGTCGCGGGCGACGGCCGCGGCGGTCGTCTTGGCCGTGCCCGTGCCCAGGTAGTAGGGGCCCGAGTCGGTCGAGCCGCCGTCGAGCGCGATCACGTCGGCGCCGAGCTCGATGCCCCGGTCGACCGTCTCGGGCGGGAACCCCGCGCCGAGCATCCCGGCCGGGGTCAGCACCCGGACCGCCTCCGTCGAGGGCGTCATGTCATCTCCGATCGTTGTCAGGGAGCAGGTGTGCGTTGAGCGAGCAGCGGGGCCGTCCCTGGAGCGCGGCCAGCAGCTCGCGGGCGCCGTCGAGACCGGCCTCGCGGCGGGCCTCGGCGGTCTGGCCCGCCAGGTGGGAGTAGACCGTGATGCCGGGGACGTCCCGCAGCGGGCTGTCCGCCGGGAGCGGCTCGGTGCCGGTGACGTCGAGCGCGGCCCCGGCGAGCCTGCCCTCGCGGACCGCCGCCGCCAGGGCGGCCTCGTCCACGATGGCCCCGCGGGCGGTGTTGATCAAATGCGCCGCCGGCTTCATCCGGGCGAGCGCGGCGGCGTCGATCAGGTGCCGGGTGGCCGGGGTGAGCGCCGTGTGCAGGGAGAGGAAGTCCGACTCGGCCAGCAGTTCCGGTAGGTCCACGAACCGTACGGGGACGTCGCCGCGCCCGCTCTCCGGGACGCCGGTCGTGCAGAGCACCGTCAGCCCGAACGCGCGGGCGAGCGGCACCACGGCGCGGGCCGTCGCGCCGTACCCGAGGAGGCCGAGCGTCTTGCCGCGCAGCTCGTGGCCGTCCTCGCGCGGCCAGCCGCCCGCCCGTACCTCGGCGGCGACCGTCACCAGGCGGCGGGCCTGGGCCAGCAGCAGGGCCATGGTGTACTCGGCCACGGCGTTGGCGTTGACGCCTGGCAGGTTGCTCACCGACACGCCCGCCTTGGTCGCGGCTTCCACGTCCACCGAGTCGTACCCGACTCCGGTACGGACGACCGCGCGCAGTTCGGGGGCCCGCGCGAACACCTCGGCTGTCATCGGCTCGTTCGCGATCAGGGCGCCCACGCAGCCGTCCAGGATGGCGACGAGTTCGCCGGGCTCGCGGGTGCCGCGCAGCGGGCGGTGCCGGGTGGCGTAGCCCGCCTCGCGGAGGAGGCGGTCCACCTCGTCGCCCGGCGCCAGGTAGTCGGTGGTGATGAGGAGTGTCGGTGTCATGGGGTGGCCTCGATTCGGCGGCGGAGGCGGTCGATCCGGAGGACCAGCAGGATCGAGGTGACGGTCAGGACGGCGATGTGGAGCAGCATCAGGTGCCAGCCCGTGAGGTCGACGGCCAGGCCGACGAGGGCCGGTCCGGCGATGCCGCCGCCGGCCCAGCCGACCGTGTAGAGGCCGGTGTAGGTGCCGAGGACGCGGCTGGACGGGGCCAGGTTCCACAGCACGACGACCGCGTTGATCACGAAGGCGGCGGCGCCGGCCGCGGCCAGGCAGAGGGCCACGACGGTGGCCGCCGGGGTCTGGACGGCGGCCCCGAGGAGGGCGCCCAGGGCGAAGACCAGCATCCCGGTGGCCATCACCCGCAGCCGCCCGAACCGCTCGGCCAGCAGCGCGGCGGGGTAGGCGGCCAGCAGGAAGGCGATGCCGCTCGGCAGCGTCAGCCCGCCCGTCTTCCCCGGTGACAGGCCGAGCACCTGCACCCCGTACGGAGTCATCAGCGAGCGCGAGGCGAACCACGCGCCCGCGAAGAGGAACACCGCGACGATCAGCAGGAGCCGTCTGCGGTCCGCGCTCGACACCAGGTCCCCGACGACGGTCCTCATCTTGACCTTGGCCTCGCCGGTGGCCGCCCGGTCCTCGGCCAGCGCGGCCTGGTAGGCGGGCGAGCGGCTGTCGCGCACCCGCCAGACGAGCACCCCGGCCGCCACCAGCATGAGGGCGGCCGGGACGGCGAAGGCCAGCTTCGGGTGGTCGTCGACCATGAGCAGGCTGACCAGCGCGGCCACGATCGTGGTCAGCGCGGATGCGATCTTCACGGCGGCGTTGGCGCGGCTCCGGCGTTCCGGCGGGATGAAGTCCGGCATGAGGGATTCGCTGATGGGCTTGAAGCTGTTCATCACCAGCGCGTACAGGAAGATCACCAGGATCAGCCAGCCGAGCGACGTGGCGTGCGGGATGAGCAGGAACAGCAGGGCGCCCAGCGGCATCATGACCGCCAGGTACGGGATCCGGCGCCCCCAGGCGGTGCGGGTGTTGTCGGAGCGGTTGCCCATGTAGGGCTGGATGAAGACGCCCAGCAGGTTGTCCATGCCCATGAGCAGGCCGATGACGGCGGCGCTGGCGACGTGGTCCCGGAGCAGTTCGGGGACCCGGTTGTCGTAGAAGTTCCAGGTCGACTCCTGGGCGAAGACCGCTAGTGCCACGTAGAAGGTGATCCGCGCGGTGCCGGCTGGAGGGCTGGCGGCTCGTGTCGCGCTGGCCATGGCTGTCCTCCTTGGGGGGTGAGGCAGGAGTCACAGTATTTGCCATAGCAAAAATGTCAAGAGATGGCATTTGTGTTTGCCATAGCAATGTTATGGTGGCGGCATGATGGTCAAGTCCACGACGGAGACCCGGGCCGATCTCGCGTACCAGGCTCTGCGGGAGGCGATCGGCTCCGGCGCGCTCCGCCCCGGTCAGAAGGTGACCGAGCGCGGCCTCGCCGAGCAGCTGTCGGTCAGCCCCACCCCGGTGCGCGAGGCGCTGCGCAGGCTCGAACAGGACGGGCTCATCGAGCGCACCGGCCCCCGGACGGTCGTGGTGGCCGACATCGCCGAGAAGGCCGTCGACGACCTCGCCGAGGTCGAGGTCGGGCTCCGCGGCCTGGTGGCCCGGTTCGCAGCCCGGCACGCCACCCCCGAGCAGCTGGACGCCCTCGACGCGATCCTGGACGAGGCCGACGACCTGCTGCTGCTCATCTACACCCGCCGCCGCAACGGCGAGGACGCCGACCGGCACATCGCCGCGCTGCTCGACCGGATGGAGGAGTTCAACCAGCTGGTGAACGCCTGCGCGGCCAACCCGGTGCTCATCCGGCTCCTCGAACAGACCCAGGTCTTCTCCCGCCCCCAGCGCCGCGCCCTGCGCCTGGAGAAGATCGCCTCGGACGACAGCTTCGGCCTCGACCGCTACGCCGGCCACCGCGCCCTGGTGCGCGCCCTGCGCGAAGGCAACTCCGCGACCGCGGAACGGCTGGTCATCGAGGACGCCCAGGGTGGCCTCGCGGCGCTCCGCAACCGGGAGGACAACTCATGAACGCTCACTCGTACCGGATCGCCGTCATCCCCGGCGACGGCATCGGCACCGAAGTCGTCCCCGAAGGGCTCAGGGCGCTGCGGGCGACCGCCGACGTGTTCGGCCTCGACCTGCGCTTCGACCACTTCGACTTCGCCAGCGCCGCCTACTGGCAGCGGCACGGCGAGATGCTGCCGCCCGACTGGAAGGACGTCCTCGGCTCCTACGACGCCATCTACTTCGGCGCGGTGGGCTGGCCGGAGGTCGTCCCCGACCACGTGTCACTCTGGGGGAGCCTGCTGCGGTTCCGGCGCGACTTCGACCAGTACGTCAACCTGCGGCCCTGCAAGCTGATGCCGGGCGTGCGCAGCCCGCTCGCCGGCCGCGAGCCCGGCGAGGTCGACTTCGTCGTGGTACGGGAGAACACCGAGGGCGAGTACTCCAGCATCGGCGGCCGGATCTTCGAGGGCACCGAGCGCGAGACCGTGGTGCAGGAGACCGTGATGACCCGGGTGGGCGTCGACCGGGTGCTGCGCTACGCCTTCGAGCTCGCCGCGCGCCGCCCGGCCCGGCACCTCACCTCGGCGACGAAGAGCAACGGCATCGCGATCTCGATGCCGTACTGGGACGAACGGGTCGAGGAGATGGCCAAGCGCTTCCCCGAGGTCTCCTACGACAAGAGCCACATCGACGCGCTGGCCGCGCACTTCGTCCTCCATCCGGACCGGTTCGACGTGGTGGTGGCCAGCAACCTCTTCGGCGACATCCTCTCCGACCTCGGCCCCGCCTGCACGGGCACGATCGGCATCGCCCCCAGCGCGAACATCAGCCCCGACCGCGCCCACCCGAGCCTCTTCGAGCCCGTCCACGGCTCCGCGCCCGACATCGCCGGGCGCGGCATCGCCAACCCGATCGGGCAGATCTGGTGCGGCTCGATGATGCTCGACCACCTCGGGCACCCCGACGCCGGCGCCCACCTGCTGCGCGCCGTCGAGGACGTGCTCGCCGCGGGCCCCGACGAGGCCCCGCTCACCCCCGACCTGCACGGCCGGGGCACCACCGCCGAACTGGGGCAGGCGATCGCCGCCAGGGTCAAGGACTAAGGAGACACCGCTGTGGACGCGGACGTGATCATCGTGGGCGCGGGCCTGTCAGGGCTGGTCGCCGCCGCGGAGCTGACCAGCCGGGGCCGGAAGGTGGCGCTGGTCGACCAGGAGGGCCCCGCCGACCTGGGCGGGCAGGCGTACTGGTCGTTCGGCGGGCTGTTCCTGGTGAACTCGCCGGAGCAGCGCCGCCTGCGCGTCAAGGACTCCTTCGAGCTGGCCTGGAGCGACTGGCAGGCCAGCGCCCGGTTCGACCGGCTGGACGACGAGGACCTGTGGGCGGCGCGCTGGGCCCGCGCCTACGTCGAGTTCGCCGCGGGTGAGAAGCGCTCGTGGATCGACGCCCGGGGCATCAAGCTGACGCCGCTCGTGGGCTGGGCGGAGCGCGGCGGCCTGCGCGCCGACGGTCACGGCAACTCGGTGCCCCGCTTCCACGTGGCCTGGGGCACCGGCACGGGCGTGGTGGCCCCGTTCGTGCGCAGCGCCCGGCAGGCGGCCGACGCGGGCCTGCTGCGCTTCCACCACCGTCACCGGGTGGACGAGCTCGTCGTCCAGAACGGTGCCGTGACAGGTGTACGAGGGAGCGTCCTCGTGGACGACCCCACGCCGCGGGGGGTGGCCTCCAGCCGCGAGGTGACGGGCGCCTTCGAGCTGACGGCGCAGGCGGTCATCGTCGCCTCCGGCGGCATCGGCGGCGACCACGACCTGGTGCGCCGCTACTGGCCCGAACGGCTGGGCTCCCCGCCGCAGCACATGATCACGGGCGTGCCCGCGTACGTGGACGGCCGGATGCTGGCCATCACCGCCGACGCGGGGGCCCGCATGGTCAACCGGGACCGCATGTGGCACTACACCGAAGGCGTCCGGAACTGGGACCCCATCTGGCCCGGCCACGGCATCCGCATCCTGCCCGGGCCGTCGTCGATGTGGTTCGACGCGCTGGGCCGCCGGCTGCCGGACTCGTGCCTGCCCGGCTACGACACCCTCGCCACGCTCGCGTACCTGCGCACCACCCCCGACCTCGCCGGGTACGACCACTCGTGGTTCGTGCTCAACCAGCGGATCATCGAGAAGGAGTTCGCGCTGTCGGGCTCCGAGCAGAACCCCGACCTCACCAGCGGCGACCGCAAGGCGGTGGTCCGCGAACGACTCTTCGGCAAGGGGGCGCCCGCCCCCGTGGAGGCCTTCAAGCAGCACGGCGCGGACTTCGTCGTCGCCGCCACCCTGGAGGAGCTCGTCGCGAAGATGAACGGCCTGACCGACAAGCCCCTGCTCGACGCGGCCGGGCTGCGCCGCCAGATCGAGGCCCGCGACCTCCAGGTGAGCAACCCGTACAGCAAGGACGCGCAGATCCAGGGCATCCACAACTCCCGCCGCTTCCTCGGCGACCGGCTCAGCCGCACCGTCGCGCCGCACCGCATCCTCGACCCGCAGGCCGGCCCGCTGATCGGGGTCAAGCTCCACATCCTGACCCGCAAGACCCTCGGCGGCATCCAGACCGACCTCGACTCCCGCGCACTCGGCGCCGGCGGCGAGCCCGTCCCCGGCCTGTACGCGGTCGGCGAGGCGGCCGGCTTCGGCGGCGGCGGAGTCCACGGCTACAACGCCCTGGAAGGCACCTTCCTCGGCGGCTGCCTCTTCTCCGGCCGCCAGGCGGGCCGCGCCGCCGCCCAGGCGGTCAGCTGATCAGTCCATCGCGGCCAAGGTGTCCCGCAACCGGCGCAGATTCCGCATCCGCGCCTCGTACGTGGCCCCGACCACGACCAGCAGCACCCCGCCCACCGCGATCGGCACCCAGCGGGGCACCACCAGCAGCAGCTCCGACACGTACGGAGCGAGCTCCCGCACCACGACCCCGGCCAGCACGCCACCCCCGAGCACCGTAGGAGCCCGCAACCGGAACCTGGCCCCCGCGACCAGCACCGCCAGCGCCAGCACCCCGAGCGCCAGCGACCGCAGCCACTCCGTGTCCGCGTAGACCGCCACCAGGCTCGGCAGCATCGTGAAGCCGAGCCCCGGCCCGTAGGCCGCCCACGACGAGACCCGCGCCTCGCGCCGCCGCCACCACCCGCTGCCCAGCAGCACCAGCGAGGCCGGGACCGTGTACGCCTCGACGACGGTCACCTCATCAGCGCCCAGCCGCAACCAGGAGGCCATCAGCAGCAGGAAGGCCCCTACGTACCGGAGACTCGTCTCGCCCGACCACAACGACCTGAGCAGCACCAGCACCCCGGCCACGGCGAACCCCACGCTCATCGCGACCAGCACCCGCAACCCCAGCGAGAACCCGGCCGCCACCGCCTCCAGCCCCAGGAACAGCGCCGCGAACCCCAGCCCCCAGGCCCGCACCTCCTTCACCCGCGCCGCCAGCCCCACGGCCCCCGCCGCGACGGCCAGGACCGGCAGCACGATCAACGTCGCCGGCTCACTCCCGAACGCGTAGACGGCCGCCCGCAACCCGACCACCCCGGCGACCAGCGCACACGCCACGACCCACCACCGCACCCGGCCCGCCGTGGTCGCCGCCGCCAGCCCGACGGCCAGCACTGCCTGCACCGCCACCGCGGCCGGATACGGCATTCCGAAAGCCTGCGGCGCGACCGCCACCATGAGCGCCCCCAGCACCAGCGCCCCAACGACAGCCGCCTTCCCCGGCCACTCCCCACCGGAGCCGATCCCCTGCGCCCCGCCAGCGTCCCGCCCGACTGACCTATCGGTGCCGCGCACCGCCACCACGAGCAGGGTCACGGCCAGCGCGCCCAGCACCACGACATCCGCCGGTGAGGCCATCTCGAACGGCGGCAGATCCCGCCCGCGCCAGGTGCCCGCCCAGAGCAGGTCCAGCCAGGCGAGCGGCCCTATCAGGGTGGCCACGAGCCGGGGCAGCACCGCCAGCACGACCAGCAGCGCCACCAGCCCACCGGTGACCACGCCCGCCTGCCGTACCCGCTTCCAGGGCAGCCACGCAGCGGCGAGCACCACCCCGAGCGCCGGCCCCAAGAAAGCCAGCGACCACCACCTGACATCCAGCACCGGCCGCACCGGCGCGGCCACCGTGACGATCAGCGTCAGCGCGGTCCCAGCCGCCACCACAGCCGCCCACGCTTCCCTGGCGGCCATCCCCTGCACGGCTCCCGGCCTGGTCAGCAGCCACGTCACAGACCCGCCCAGCAGCGCCAGAGCGGCCAGCGGCGCCGACCTGACCAGCGCCTCACCCAGCGACGACGCTTGCAGGGCATAGAGCGAGCCCCCCAGCAGGGCGAAGGCGGAAACCACGGACCCGGCCACGGCAGCCGTCACCCGCACCGCACCCCGGCCGTAACGGACCAGGACGGCATCCAGCGCGGCCGTGGCCACCAGCGTGGCCACCACCCACACCCCCGAGTCGCCGAGCAGCAACGGCAGAACCGGCTGCACCAGCACCACGGCGACCGGAGCCGGCCCTCGAAGCCCGGTGACCCGCGCATAGGCCACCAGCACGAGCGCGGTCAGCCCGAGCACCCCGGCGGCGTAGTGCAACCCGTCAACGGCATCGACCCCAAGCAACCCCACCTGCCTGGCCGCATAACCGTCGAGCAACAGCAACACGACCGCGAACCCGGCCAGAGTCTCCGCCGTCGCGGTCAGCCCCCGCCGGATCAGCACCACCGGCGCCAGCAGAACCAGCCCGGTGAACGCGCCCAGCACGACCGCACGCCCGCCGATCCCCAGCAACCCCCAGCTCACCACGGTGAACACCACCGCCGCCACGGTCAGCAGCAGACCACCGAGGCTGAGCAGCACGTTCCTCGCCGTGACCGCCGAGACCTCGCGCCCCTCGCCCCCGTATCCCCCGCCGGCCGCCCCCGGTCGCGGCACGCCCCCGTACGCCTTCCCCGCTTCAGGCGGGCTCGCAGAATCGGCAGCCCCTACGCCCGCCTCTGCCTGAGGCGAATCCCCTGCTCCGGATGCCGCCTGCCTGCTCTCGGACACCTGGGCGCGCAGGATCCCGATCAGCTCCGCACGGCGGACCTGCAGCCGCGCCTGCTGATCCTTCAGCCCCGCGAGGGTCTGATCCACCTGCCAGAGCTCGTACGCGGCAGGTCCGTGCAGCGGCAGCCCGCACCGCGGGCACCCAGCCACCGGCCCGGGCAGCACCGCCCCACAGTCCGGACATGTCATGCTTCCAGGCACCGAGTACCCCACTCCAGGTCGAAATGCTCCCGCATTCCACCCTGGCCCCCTTGCAAACCGCTGTCACCAGGAGCCCGCTTGTCCGGCCCTCTGGGTGAGCCCTTCGATCCGGGCATGGGCGGCACGAACGTAGAGCCCGTCGGCCTCCACACCCGTGACCGTCATGACCGGCAACGGCAGCGGAGGCAGCGGCATCCCGGGAGTGAACGTCACACCGACCCCGCCGACCCGAGCCCGCATCCGGCTCACGTACATGACGACATCCCCCGACAGCCGCAGCCGCGAGAACCGCTGCTGAACGACCGCACCCCCACGATGCAGCCCGTCGTCGATCTCGACAGCGGACATCGACAGCTTGAGCCGAGGCCCCGTTGCGCCCCCGTACACCACCCCTTCGACCCGGCCACCCCACAAGGTGAGCCGCGCGGCCTCGATCCCGGAATCCGGAGCGCCCGGATGCGCGGGCAGCGTGACCGTGAACACCACCGGAACCACCGCGATGGCGCGCCACGCCCCCTTCCGCGGTAGTGAGTCGGCGGGTGGTTCTTGGCGGGACACGGGAGCCCAGGCACACAGGAGCGCACCACCCGTAAGCCCCGCGAGCATCCCGACCCCGAAGCCACCCAGATTCGAAGTGACGAAGGACCCGAGCGACAGCACGATGGCGGCGACCCCGAGAAACACCCGCTGCCCCGCCTGCCACCAGCTCAGCAGCCCGGCCGCGACCAGCAGCAGCCCCACCACATAGCCGGAGATCCCTGCCACCCCCTGCCGAGCGAGGAACGGCAGAGGCGCGAGCGGGGCGAGCAGGATCACGACCCCACCGGCCACCACCCAGACCCCACCCCAGAAGGGCCGGCTACGCCGCCATCGGCGGAAACATCCCGACATTTCAGAAGCACTCGTGATCGCCGGGCAGGAAGCTGAGCCGCAGCCCGTTGAGCCGGAACGTACCGGCGTTGACGGCGTACGCGGTCTGCCGCAGCCCGCTGATGCGGACGGTGGCCGCCTGCTGCCCGATGCCGCCCCGCCGCCCCGCCAGCCCGGCGGGAAGGTCGAGAGTGGCGGCGTCCCGCCCGATCTCGATGTCGCCGAACGTCACGTCACCGGAGAGCTGGTGCAGGTCGATGACGAGGTTGGCCGCCTCCACAGGCCGCTCCCCCTCCCCCGCCCTGACCAGGAACGTCACCTGCCCGAGCGGAGTACGCACGAGCGCCGACTGGCACAGCCCGGTGATCCGCGCCCGCCCGATCACCGACACCAGGACCGGACGCCGCCCCACAGAAGTCGAGGCCACGTCCCCGTACTGCGCGAACCCCTCACCCACCAGCCGATCCGCCGAGATCTTGAACCGCTCACCGGACAGCGCGAACGACGCCGCCACGCCCCCCTGCCCGGTCACCCCGACGAGGACCACGGCCGCCGCCAGCGCGGGAACGAGCACCGCGACGAAGCGCCACCACCGCGTACGGCCTGACACGGGCGCCTCACCTCCGCTCGGGAACCCGGCTCAGTATAGGGACTCTTCGCACACGCTTGACCACTTACCGTCACTGCGCTTTACGTTTCCAAAGCCCACCACGCCATCCCTCAACAGGAGGCATCCCGCTTACCGGCAGGAAACACGAACAGTCGCTATTCGACCACGTTCCGCTGTGATGCCATGGGTGTCGCAGACGACCAGGAAGGTGGCTTATGAACGAGCGGGCGGTGGCGATCGTAGGCGTGGGGTGCCGGCTCCCCGGCGGCATCCACGATCTCGACGGGCTCTGGCAAGCTCTGCTGCGCGGCGACGACCTGGTCGGTACGGTGCCGCCCGACCGGTTCGAGACCGAGCGGTACGTCGACGAGTCCACCCCGCGCCCTGACCGCAGCTACACCCGGGCGGGCGGCTTCCTCGACGACATCGCCGGCTTCGACGCCGCCTACTTCGGCATCTCGCCCAAGGAGGCGGCCTCCATGGACCCGCAGCAGCGGCTCCTCCTGGAGATGGCGGCCGAGGCGCTCGACGACGCGGGCATCGACCCGGCCCGCCTGGCGGGGACCCGGACGGGGGTGTTCGTCGGCGTCTCCGATCTCTCGTACGGGGTACTGCAGGCGCTGGAGCCCGGCGCGATGGGCCCGTACTCGATGTCCGGGATGGCGCTGTCGATCGCGGCCAACCGGCTCTCGCACGCCTTCGACCTGCGCGGGCCGAGCATGAGCATCGACACCGCGTGCTCGTCGGCGCTGCAGGCGGTGGAACGGGCCTGCCGCGCGCTGGCCGACGGCTCCGCCCGGACGGCGCTGGCCGGAGGGGTGAACGTGCTGCTGAGCCCGACCGGGTTCATCGGGTTCAGCCAGGCGTCGATGCTGTCGCCGACCGGGCGGTGCCGGGCGTTCTCGGCCGACGCCGACGGGTTCGTCCGGTCCGAGGGCGGCGGCCTGGTCGTGCTCAAACGGCTGGCGGACGCGCTGGCCGACGGCGACCGGATCCACGGCGTCATCCTCGCCGCCGCCGCCAACAACGACGGCCGCACCATGGGCCTGGCGCTGCCCAGTTCGGACGCCCAGGAGGCGCTGCTCCGCCAGGCGTACCGGGAGGCCGGGGTCGATCCGGACGAGATCGCGTACGTGGAAGCCCACGGCACCGGCACCCAGGCAGGCGACCCGGCCGAATGCGAGGCCCTGGGCCGCGCCCTCGGCACGGCCCGCTCGGCCGGCCCCCTGCCGATCGGCTCCGTCAAGACGAACCTGGGCCACCTGGAGCCCGCCTCCGGCATGCCCGGCCTGTTCAAAGCCCTGCTGGTGCTCCGGCACCGCACCATCCCGCCGTCCCTGCACGCCTCCACGCTCAACCCCGCCATCGACTTCGACGGCCTCGGCCTGACCGTCGTCACCCGCCCCCGGCCCCTCCTCTCGACGGGCGCGCGGACGGTGGTGGGGGTCAACTCCTTCGGCTTCGGCGGCGCCAACGTCCACGTAGCGATCGCCGCACAACCTTCGGCACCGTCCCACCCTGGGATGCCCGCCGTCGTCTCCGCCCGCCCTGAGAACTCCACACCACAGCCCGTCGTCTCCGCCCACCCTGAGAGCCCCACACCACTGCCCGTCGTAGTCTCCGCCCGCTCCCCGGGCGCCCTCCAGGAAGCCGTCGCGCGCGCCGCCGCCCACCTGGCGTCGGTGGACGAATCCGACTTCTACGACGTGGCCTACACCGCCACCCGGCGACGCGCCGCCCACCGGCACCGCGCCGTAGTCCTCGCCACCTCCGCCACCCAAGCCGCCCAGAGCCTCTCAACTCTGTACGGGGACACGCCCCGCGATTCCTCACCCGTGAGCGGGGACACGCCCCCAGACGCCTCGCCCAAGGCCGGAGTCGGGGAGGCGGCTCGGAGCTCCACACCGAAGACCACGGTTGAGGCCACCCCCTCAAGTCCCACGCCCAAGGCTGTGGTTGGGCAGGCGGCTCGGAGCTCCACACCGAAGACCGCGATTGGAGACACCCCCTCAAATCCCTCAGCCAAGGCTGTGATCGGGGAGGCCGTGGAGAGGGGGCGGGTGGCGCTGGTGTTCTGCGGGAACGGGTCGCAGTGGGCCGGGATGGGCGCCGACCTGCTGGGTGAGCCCGCCTTCCGGAAAGCCGTGGAGGCGGTGGACGGCGAGCTGGTGAACCGGCTGGGCTGGTCGGTGCTGGAGGAGCTGACGCTGCCGCCGGACCGGTGGCGGCTGTCGGCGACCGAGAGGGCACAGCCGCTGCTCTTCGCCGTCCAGGCCGGGCTCGCCGCGATGCTGGAGGCGGCCGGGGTGCGGGCGGGCGCGGTGCTGGGTCACAGCGTCGGCGAGGTGGCCGCCGCGTACGTCTCCGGGGCGCTGTCGCCGGAGCAGGCCGCGCAGGTGATCGCCGAGCGCAGCCTGGCGCAGGCGGCGACGCGGGGGCAGGGCCGGATGGCGGCGGTCGGGCTTCCGGAGGCGGAGGCCCGGCAGTTCCTGGCCGGCTACCCGGGGGTGGAGGTGGCCGCGGTGAACTCCGACCGGGACATCACGGTCGCGGGACCGGCTGCGGCGCTCAAGCGGATGGGTGAGGACCTGACTGCCCGCCAGGTGTTCTTCCGCGAGCTGGACGTGGACTACCCCTTCCACAGCGCCGCCATGGACACACTGCGCGAACCGCTCGGCAAGACGCTGGCCGGGCTGCTGCCGTCACGGTCACGGATCCCGATGGTGTCGACGGTGACCGGCGAAACCCTGACGGGCGAAGAACTCGACGCGACGTACTGGTGGCAGAACGTGCGACGCCCCGTCCGGTTCGCGGCGGCGGTGGAGCGGGTCCTCGCCGACGGGTTCGACGTCCTCGTGGAGGTAGGCCCGCACCCGGTGCTCCGCCCGTACCTCCGCCGCATCTCCGCCGCCGCCCGCCTCCGCACCGCCGTCATACCAACCCTGCGCCGCCCCGACCGGAGCCCGACCACCGCCAGCCCAGCACCTTCGGAGACAGCCAACTCGGCACCGCTGGGGACAGCAGAGGCCACTGGTGATCCGGCACCGTCGGCGACGGCGGGGGCCACCCAGCCGGGGACGAGGCCGGTCACTCTTGGTTCGATCCCGGCGGAGACAGCCACGACCGATTCGGCGTTGGGGGCCGCCAAGAGGTCGATCACCATTGGTTCGGCACCGTCAGAGACGGCCACCGATACGGCGTTGGGGGCCGCCAAGTCGCGGTCGGGGAGTTCTGGGGCTGTGGCCGTCGGGGCGGCGGTCGCGGGGGTGGTTGCGGCTGGGGGTGAGGTGGACTGGGAACGGCACTTTCCCCGACGAGGGGTCGTGAAGGAGCTGCCCGCGTATCCGTGGCAACGGCAGCGGCACTGGGTGGGCGGTCCGCTCAGTTGGTCGCAGTCGATCGGCGATCCCGCGTTCACGCATCCGCTGCTGGGTCAGCGGCTGCCGACGCTGGACCCCTCCTGGTTCGGGGAGATCGACCAGGTGAGGGTGCCGTGGGTGGTCGATCATCGGGCGGGCGGGGCCGTGGTGATGCCCGCGACCGGGTACGTGGAGATGGCGCTGGCGGCGGGGCGGCAGGCGATCCCCGAGGCCGGTGAGGCGGTCGAGGTCGATCGGGCGAGCATCACGCGGGCGCTGGTGGTGCCGGGGCCGGGTGCGGAGCCGGTGTACGTGCAGACGTCGCTGTCCGCCGAGACGGGCGTGGTCGCGGTGGCGGGCACGACGCGGCGCGGACAGCATCCGCGTGAGCACTTCCGGGCGCGGGTCCGTCCGCTGCTGCGTGCCGCGCCCGCGCCGGTGGACCTGGCGGAGCTGCGGGCCCGTATAGCCGAGCCGGTGGACGTGCCGGGCTATTACGCGCGAGCCGCGGAAGGGCGGATGGTGTGGGGGCCCGCGTTCCGGGTGCTGACCGGGTTGTGGCGCGCTCCGGGCGAGGTGCTTGGCTCGTACGCGTGCCCGGGGCAGCGGGACGAGCGTTACCAGGCGCATCCCGTGCTGTTCGACAGCGCTCTGCAGGCAGGCGTGCTGTGGCTGGTGGACCGGATGCTGGACGGCACCGCGTACCTGCCGTCCGCCATCGGGGCCGTCCGGGTGTGGGGGCGGCCGGATCCGGAGGGGTTCCTGCATGTACGGGAACGTTCCAGCGGTTACGAGGAGGTGTGCTGGGACATCACCGTCATCGGGGCCGACGGCCGGGTGGCGGCGGAGATGGAAGGGGTCCGGCTCAGCCGGGCGCACATCCAGAACACCACGCGAGCCGAGCGCTACCACGTCGAGCTGCGGGCGGCGCCCCGGCCGGGCGATCCGGCTCACTCCTGGCCCGGTGCCGACTCGGCGACCATCCTCGCCGGTGCCTCGGACCGGCTTTCGGAGGTGCGCTCCGCCTGGCGCGAACTCAGCTACCCGTCGTACAAGGCCCGGCTGGAAGCGACCTTCGCCCGTACGCTCGCCGCCGCCCTCAGAACCTTGGTCTGCAACCCCTCGGACGGCGAGAAGGGGGAGCAGCCTGAGCTGACCGTGGAGGAGCTGGTCGGGGTCTGCCGGGAGGAGCATCTTCAGGCGGTGGTGCGGGCGGCGCTGCCCCTGATGGAGCGGGAGGGCGTGCTGGAGCGCCGGGGCGGGCAGAGGGTGCGGCTGGTGGTGCCGGTCGGGGACAAGGCGGGGCTGCGGGAGCTGGCTGAGGAGGGGGCGGCGTTTCCGGCTCAGACGGCGCTGGCCGTGCGGGTCGGGCAGCGGATGCGGGAGCTGCTGGGCGGGGAGGTCGCGGCGGCCGAGGTGGCCGGGGCGGGCGGGGCCGGGGATCTGCTGGAGCAGTACCACGAGGTGGGGCCGGCGAGTGTGTGCGCGAATCGGCTGCTGCGGGCGCTGGTGGAGGAGGTCGTCGGGGGGTGGCCGGGCGATCGGCCGTTGCGGGTTCTGGAGGTGGGGGCGGGGACGGGCGGTACGACGGTGACGTTGCTGCCGGTGCTGCCTGGCGATCGGGTCCGTTACACGGTCACCGAGGTGGCCGAGCCGGTGCTGGGGCGGCTGCGGCAGCGGTTGTCCGGGGTGGATGCGGTCGAGTTCGGGCTGCTGGATCTGGATGGCGATCCGGTGGGGCAGGGGTTTCCGGAGGGCGGGTTCGACCTGGTGGTGGTGGCCGGCTGTCTGCATCTGGCGGGTGATGTGGACGGGGCGCTGCGTGGGCTGGGGCGGCTGCTGGCGCCGGGCGGGAAGCTGTTCGTGGCGGGGCCGCATCGGGTGGAGCCGTTCCTGGGGCTGTTGCCGGAGTTCCGGCCTCCGCCTACAGCGGGACGGTGGCGGGAGCTGCTGGCCGGGGCCGGGTACGGCGAGGTCGTCCAGGTGGGGCCGGAGGAGGATCCGGAGGCCGGGGACTTCTCCGTGCTCCTGGCCACGCGCAGCGGAAACGCGGTGGAGCGGTCTCTGGACGGCACCGCTGAGGGCACCTGGGTCGTGGTCGCCGAGGACGAGGGCGATGCGGTCGCCGTCGAGGTCGCGTCGCTGCTGCGGGAGCGGGGTGGCCGGGCGGTCCTGGCTCCTCTTTCCGGTGATCCCGCCGCCTGGGCGTCCCGGGCCGCCGCGTCGGACGCGGTGACCTTCGCGCTCCTCCTGGGCGGCAGCGAATCCGAGGACGTGGTCGAGCGGATCACCCGGCGGGCCGCCGCGCTCCGCGCGATCGCGCTGGCCTGCGAGGAACTGCCGCAAGACCTGCCGGTACGGCTGTGGCTGGTGACCCGCCCCTGCGGCGCCCTGCCGGAGCCGCACCCCGGCGCAAGCCACCCGGAGGATGCCGCCACCTGGGGGACGGTGCGGTCGCTGGGGAATGAGCAGCCCACGCTGGATGCCCGCCGGGTGTGCCTGCACCGAAGCGGCGACGCGCGCCGAGATGCCGGAAAGCTGACGGCGGAGCTGCTGGACCCCGGTGACGACGACGAGATCGTGCTCACCCGGCAGGGGCGGTTCACGCCGCGGCTGGTGCGGACGCCGCCGCCGACCGCCCCGGCGTCCGCATACCGGCTCGGGGTGCACGAGCCGGGCCTGTCGTACGAGCTCTTCTGGGAACAGGCCGAGACCCCGCGGCCAGGCCCGGGGCAGGTGCTCATCGAGGTCCGGGCGATCGGGCTGAACTATCGGGACGTGATGTGCGCGCTCGGCATGCTCCCGTCGGAGGCGGTCGAGGCGGTGTTCGGCGGTCACGAGCTGGGCCTGGAGTGCGCCGGGACCGTCGTTGCGGTCGGGCCCGGCGTCAGTCGGGTGCGGCCGGGCGATCGGGTGATGGCGGCGGGCCCGGTGGGGTTCGGCAGCCATGCGGTGATCGAGGAGTGGTCGGCCGTCCCCGTCCCCGACGGTCTCGGTTTCGCGGCGGCGGCCACGTTGCCGATGCCGTTCGTGACCGCGTACCACTCGCTGCATCACTGCGCGCGGCTGCGGCGCGGTGAGACGGTGCTGGTGCACGGCGGCGCGGGCGGGGTGGGCCTGGCCGCGCTGGCATACGCGCGGCACGTGGGGGCGCACGTGATCGCGACGGCGGGCAGCGAGGCCAAGCGGGACCTGCTGAAGGCGATGGGCGCGGCGCACGTGCTGGATTCGCGCAGTCTGCACTTCGGCGAGCAGGTCAAGGAGCTGACCGGCGGGCGGGGTGTGGACGTGGTGCTCAACTCCCTGGCCGGGGAGGCGATCAGCCGGGGCCTGGAGTGTCTGCGGCACGGCGGCAGGTTCGTGGAGCTGGGCAAGCGCGACATCTACGAGAACCGGCATGTGGCGTTGCGGTCGTTCGCCGACAACATCGCCTTCTTCGGGGTGGACGTGGGCACCCTGATGTGGAAGGACCCGGAGCTGGCGGCGGAGCAGGCGGCGGCGTTCCGGCAGGTGCTGGATCCGCGTCCGCTGCCGCACACGGTGTTCCCGGCCGAGCGGGTGGCCGACGCGTTCGCGCTGATGGGGCGTTCCCGGCATATCGGTAAGGTCGTCGTCTCGCTGGACGGGCCTGTCGAGGCGCGGTTCCGCCCGGCCCGGCGTCGTCCGGCTGCCGGCACGTACCTGATCACAGGGGGGCTGAGCGGGTTCGGCGCGGTCACGGCGCGGCACCTGGCGCGGCGCGGGGTGCGGCGGCTGGCGCTCGTCAGCCGGCGCGGCGCGGACACGCCGGGGGCGCCCGAGCTGCTGGAGGAGCTGCGCGGGCTGGGGGCTGAGGTCGCCGTCTTCCGGGCCGACGTGGCCGATCGGGAGGCGATGCGGGGCGTCCTGCGCGGGCTGGATGACCTGCGGGGGGTGGTGCACGCCGCCATGCGTCTCGACGACGCGCCGCTGGCCGACCTCTCCGACGAGCGCATCCGGGCGGTGCTGCGTCCCAAGGTCGCGGGCGCGCTGGTGCTGGACGAGCTGACCGCGGATCTGCCGCTGGAGGAGTTCGTGCTGTACTCGTCGCTGACGACGATCGGCAACATCGGGCAGACGCCGTACGTGTCGGCGAACCTGTTCCTGGAGGCCCTGGCGCGACGGCGGCGAGCCGAGGGCAGGCCCGCGCTCGCGGTCTGCCTGGGCGCGCTCGCCGGCACCGGGGTCCTGGCCCAGGGCACCCAGGCCGAGGCGCTGACCTGGCTCGGCGTCGCGTCGATGGACCCGGCGCTGGCACTCGCCGCCGTGGACGACATGCTGGCCGACGGCGCCGACGTGGCGATGGTGGGCCAGTGCGACTGGGGCAGGCTGCGGCAGTCCCTTCCGGGGCTGCGCCGACCGTGGCTGTCGGCGGTGCTGCCGCCCGGCGCCGCACAGGTGTCCGACCCGGGCGACCTGCTGTCGCGGCTGGCCACGATGACCGCCGACGAGGCGCACGAGCACGTCGCCGAGCGGCTGATCGAACTGCTCTCCGGAGTCCTGCTCGTGCCGGCCGCGGACATCGACCCGGACCGGCGGCTGGACGAGTACGGCCTGGACTCGCTCATGGGCACGCAGCTGCTGGTGTCCATCCGGAACGCGCTGCACGTGGACATCCCGCCGATGGAGCTGATCCGCGGCGCGGGAACCGTCACCGACATCACCCGTACGGTGCTGCTCCGGATCGGGCTGCACCCCACGGCTAACTGAGAGGCCCGACCATGCTGCACGCACGGCTGGCCGGTGTGGCCGCCCACCTGCCCGAGACCACCATGACCACCACCGAGCTGGAGGACCGGCTCGCCGCCCGCAACCCGGAGTTCGACCTGCCCCGGGGCTTGATCCACAACGGCAGCGGCGTCCGGCGGCGGCACATCGCCCCGCCGCAGGAGAAGCCGTCCGACCTGGCCGCGCACGCCTCCCGCGCCCTGCTGCACGAGCAGGGCCTGCACCCGCGCGACCTCGACCTGATCCTCTACGCGGGGGTGACCGTCGACCTGATCGAGCCCGCGACCGCGCACATCGTGGCGGCGAAGCTGGGTGCCGGCTGCCCGGTGTTCGACGTGCGCAACGCCTGCAACAGCGTGCTCAACGCGATCCAGGTGGCGGAGGCGCTGATCGTCACCGGGCGGCACCGGCGGGTGCTGATCTGCTGCGGGGAGCTGCCGACCGCGTTCATGCCGTGGACGCTGTCCGGCGCCGACGAGTTCATGACCGTGGCCGCCGCCTACACCGTGTCGGACGCGGGGGCCGCGCTGCTGCTGGAAGCGGCGGCGGAGCCGGGAGTGCTCGGCCACCGGTTCGCCGCCCAGTCCGGCGGGTGGGAAGCGGCGACCGTGCCGCTGCTGAACCTGACCTCCGACCCGGCGGCCGACTGGCCGGTCCTGCGGCCGCTCACCGTGGACGCGGTCGGGCTGCTCCGCGGCATCGACGCGACCGACCACGCCGTCTTCACCGAACCGCTCGCCGCCCTCGGCCTGACCTGGGACGACTTCGCCGCCGTCTGCGTGCATCAGGCGTCGCTGCCGGCGCTGTGGAGGTTCTGCGGCCACGTCGGGATCCCGCAGGACAAGGTCGTCGTCACCATCGCCCAGCACGGCAACCTGGTGGCGGCGACGCTCCCCGCCCAGCTCGCCCAGGCGGTCGCCGCGGGCCGGGTGCGCCGCGGGGATCTGGTGGCGCTCGTCGGGCTGGCCAGCGGGTTCAGCGCGGGCACCGTCGTGGTGCGGTGGTGAACCGGATGACGGTGAGCGAACTGGTCACCCGGGCCGAGCGCTGGGCCGCCGACCAGCCGGAGGTCCTCGCCTGCCAGGTCGGCGGGCGGGCGCCGCGCTCGGCCGGCTACGCGGAGATGGCCCGGTCCGTGGAGGAGACGGTCGCCGCGCTGGCGCTCGGCGGGATACGGCCCGGCATGCGGACCGTTTTGCTCGTCTATCCGGGCGTGGAGCTCGGGGTGCTGGTGCTGTCGCTGCTGCGGCTGGGCGCGGTGCCGGTCATGGTGGATCCGGGGCTGCCGTACGCGGCGGTCCGCCGATGCCTGGAGCGGGCCGCGCCGGAGGCGTTCATCGGGGTGCCGCTCGCCCAGGCCGCCCGCCTGGCGCTGGGCTGGGCCCGCCGCACCGCCCGCATCGTGATCACCGTGGGCGGCGGCCCCTTCCGCCCGGGCGCGGCACTCGGCAACCTCCGCGCCGTCGCCCGCGACATGACCGCGGACATGGGCACCCCCATCCGCGACGCGGTCTGCATGGTGCTCGAGCCGCCGGGGCCCGACGACCCGGCGCTGATCGCGTACACCTCCGGGTCGACGGGGCCACCGAAGGGGGTGCCGTTGCGGCACCGGCATCTCACCGCGCAGCTCGATCTGCTCGCCGGGCTGGACCTCATCCGGCCGGGGTCGGCGGTGGTGTCGACGTTCCTGCCCTTCGCGCTGGGGGCGGCGGCACTGGGGGCGACCGCCGTCCTGCCCGAGCTGGATCCGCGGCGTCCGCTGCGGTTCGATCCCGCCGCGCTGGCCCGCGACATTCAGCGGTACGGGGTGTCCACGCTGTTCGCGGCGCCCGCGCTGCTGGACCGGCTGGCCCGGCACTGCTTGGCCGCCGGCCTGGTGCTCGGGACGCTCGACACGGTGGCCGTCGCCGGGGCGCCGCTGCCGCTGCCGACGCTGGGCCGCGTCCGCGCCTGCCTCCCCGGCGGGGCGCGGGTGATGTCGGTGTACGGGGCGACCGAGTGCCTTCCGGTGGCCGCGATCGAAGGGCACGACCTGATGGCGGCGCACGCCGAGCAGCCGGGAGAGGGCACCTGCCTCGGTGAGCCGCTGCCCGGCGTCGAGGTCCGCGTCATCGGCGTCACCGGCGAGCCGATCGACCGCTGGGACGAGAGCCTGACCGTGCCGGCCGGCACCGTCGGGGAGATCGTCGTCTCCTCCCCCGCCGTCGGCGACCCCTACCTGGACGACCCGCGGGCCACCGCCCTGGCCAGGATCCCGGACGGCAACCGGGTCTGGCACCGGATGGGCGACCTGGGCCGGCTCGACGGGCAGGGCCGGCTCTGGTTCGCGGGCCGCGTCTCGGAGCGCGTGCGCACCCCGGACGGCGACCTCTGCACCGACCACGTGGAAACCCTCCTGGCCGGGACGCCGGGGGCACGCCGCGTCGCGCTGGTGGGCGCCGGCTCACGCCCCGTCCTCGTCGTGGAGGCCGAACCGGGATTCCGGCGCGACCACGTACGGAAGGAGATCCTCGCCAGAGCGGCCCGGCACCCACGCACGGCGGGGCTGCGTGACGTGCTGTTCCACCGGAGTTTCCCGGTGGACGCCCGGCACAACAGCAAGATCCGCCGTGACCTGCTCGCCGCCTGGGCCGCGCGGCGGCTGCGCGGAGGCCGCCGATGAACGTCCTGGTGACCGGGGGCGGCGGCTTCCTCGGCCGGGCCGTCTGCCGCAACCTGGCGGCGCGCGGCGACACCGTGCACGCGCTGCAGCGCCGCCCGAGCGCCGAGCTGGGCGCGCTCGGCGTCACCCAGCACCTGGCCGACCTGCGCGACCCGGCGGCGGTCCGGGCCGCGGTGGACGGGTGCGAGGCGGTGATCCACTGCGCCGCCAAGGCGGGGGCGCACGGCGCGTACCGGGAGTTCGCCGCGATCAACGTGACCGGCAGCCGCAACGTGCTGGACGCGTGCGTCCGCGCGGGGGCGCGGCTGGTGTACGTGTCGTCGCCGAGCGTCGTCCACGACGGGCGCGACCTCGAAGGCGTGGACGAGTCCGTCCCGTACGCCACCCACTTCGCCGCGCCCTACCCGCGCACGAAGGCGACGGCCGAACGGATCCTGCTCGACGGGCCGGTGCCGGTGGTCGCGCTCCGCCCGCACCTCATCTGGGGGCCGGGCGACCCGCACTTCCTGCCCCGGTTCGTGGCGAACCGGCACCGGCTGTGGCTGATCGGCAGGGCGGACAAGCTCATCGACACCGTGTACGTCGACAACGCGGCCGACGCCTGCGTTCTGGCGCTCGACCGCCTGCGGCCCGGGTCGCCGCTGTGCGGGCGGGCGTACTTCATCACGCAGGGCGAGCCGTGCGGGTTCGGCGAGTGGGTGAACGCGCTGCTCGCGGCGGCCGGTCACCGTCCGGTGCGGCGGCGGCTGCCCGCCGGGCCCACGAAGGCCGCGGCCGGGGTGATGGAACGGCTGGCCGCCCGGGGCGGGTGGGAGCCGCCGCTGACCCGGTTCCTGGTGGAGCAGGCGTCCACCGCGCACTGGTTCGACATCACGGCCGCCCGCCGCGACCTCGGCTACCGGCCCCGGGTGAGCATGGCCGAAGGGCTCGCCCGCCTGTCCGCCCATCTCTCGGAGGCGTCGTGACCCGCTTCCCCGGCTACCCGTTCACCTCCCGCTGGCACGCCCACCCGGGGCGGGGCGGGCTGCGTCAGCACTACGTGGACGAGGGGGCGGGGCCGCCGGTGCTGTTCGTGCACGGCAACCCGTCGTGGAGCTACCTGTGGCGGCGGCCGATCGCGGCACTGCGGGACCGGTTCCGCTGCGTCGCCCCCGACCATCTCGGCATGGGGCTGTCGGACAAACCGGGCCTTGATTCGTACGAGCACACGCTGTCCTCGCGCGTGGACGATCTGGACGCGCTGGTCGGGCACCTCATCGCGCGGCGGGGCGCGCCCGAGCGGGGCTGGACGCTCGTCATGCACGACTGGGGCGGGCCGATCGGCATGGCGTGGGCCTGCCGCCGTCCGGAGCGGGTGGCCCGGCTCGTCGTGCTCAACACGGCGGCCTTCCCCAGCCCGCACGGCGAGCGGGCCCGGCTGCCGCTGCGGGCGCCGCTGTGGCTGCTGCGCCGGACCCGGCTGGGGGCGCGGCTGTTCCTGCGGCACAACCTGTTCGCCCGAGGGGCCACCTGGCGGCCGCTGGGGGTGCGCCGCCGCATGCCCGCCGACGTGCGTGCCGCCTTTCTGGCTCCTTATGACCGGCCCGAGCATCGGGTGGCCGTGCAGCGGTTCGTGCACGACATCCCGCTGCGGCCGGGTGATCCGGCCTGGGCGCTGCTGGAGAGCGTCGGCCGGGGGCTGGACCGGTTCGCCGAGGTGCCCGCGCTGATCGGGTGGGGGCTGCGCGACCCGGTCTTCGACCCCGCCATGCTGGCCGAGTGGCGGCGGCGGCTGCCCGGGGCGCGGGTGGAGGTCTTCCGCCGGGCCGGGCACTACGTGCTGGAGGACGCCCACGAGCGGCTCGTGCCCATCATCCGTGACTTCCTCACTGACCTGCGTGTTTGAGGTTGCCGGAAACCGCCCGGAAAGGGAGAAGGCGGCTCATCCCCACCACACTGACCTGCGTGTTCGAGGTTGGCGGGACCGCTGGGAGGGGGAGAGAGATCCGTAGGCGGTGGGGGCTGCGGGGGGAGTTGGGGTGCAAGAGATTCTTTCCACGATCTCGGACTTCGTCTGGGGACCGTTCCTGCTGATCCCCCTCCTGCTGCTGACGGGGCTCTATCTCACGATCAGGCTGCGCGGGCTGCAGTTCCACCGGCTCTTCTACGCGCTCTGGCTGGCGCTCGTCCGGCGCAAGGAGGCCACGGGCGTAGGCGACATCACCCACTATCAGGCGCTTTCGACGGCGCTGGCGGCCACCGTGGGCGTCGGCAACATCGCGGGCGTCGCCACAGCCATCCACCTCGGCGGCCCCGGCGCGCTCTTCTGGATGTGGATGACGGGGCTCGTCGGCATGGCGACCAAGTACTGCGAGGCGTTCCTCGGCGTCCGCTTCCGCCGCACCGACGCCGCGGGCGAGCAGAGCGGCGGCCCGATGTTCTACCTCACCTACGGGGTGGGCGGCCGGTTCGGTGTGACGCTGGGCGTCCTGTTCGCGGTGTTCGGGGCGCTGGCGGCGTTCGGGATCGGCAACATGGTGCAGTCCAACAGCGTCGCCGACGCGATCAACGCGCAGTGGGGCGTGCCCATGTGGCTGACCGGCCTGATCATCACAGTCCTCGCCGCGGTCGTCATCCTGGGCGGCATCAAGAGCATCGGCGCCGTCACCAGCGCCCTCGTCCCCGTAATGATCATCTTCTACATCGCCGGCGCCCTGTGGATCATTCTCGCCAACCTCGGCAACCTGCCGGGCGCGCTGGCCCTGGTCTTCACCGACGCGTTCACCGGCACCGCGGCCACCGGCGGCTTCGCCGGCGCGGGCGTCCTGCTCGCGATCCGGTACGGGGTGGCGCGCGGCATCTTCTCCAACGAGTCGGGCCTGGGCACCGGCGGCATCGCCGCGGCGGCGGCCAAGACGAACTCACCGGTGCGGCAGGCGCTCGTGTCCATGACCCAGACCTTCATCGACACCCTGATCGTGGTCACCATGACCGGCCTGACCATCGTCGTCACCGGCGCCTGGACCAGCGGCGAGACCGGCGCGCCGCTCACCACCAAGGCGTTCAGCCACGGCCTGCCCGGGGAGTGGGGCGGCATCGTGGTCACGGTCGGCCTGGTCTTCTTCGCCTTCTCCACGCTGCTCGGCTGGGCGTACTACGGGGAGCGCTGCATGGACCGGCTCTTCGGGCGGCCCGCGGTGATGCCGTACCGGCTGCTCTTCATCGTCCTGATCTTCGTCGGGACGGTGCTGGAGCTGCAGACCGTCTGGACGTTCTCCGACATCATGAACGGCCTCATGGCGCTGCCCAACCTCGTCGGCCTGCTCCTGCTCTCCGGTCTGGTCGTACGGGAGACGCGCGTCTACTTCGCCCGCCCGGACTGGAAGGACCTCACCGCCGAGGCCCATTGAGGGCGACCCGCGCGACGGCTCGGACCACGCCTTCTCCAGGCGCGGCCCGTACTCGGGGACGGCCGCGAGGTACGGCTGACCGTGCCCGATCACCGGCTGTCCCCGGCCACCGGGTCGCCCGAGCAGGACACGTTCACCGACCGCCCGGCGACCTCGATCTTCGCGGTGCCGTCGATCGCCCGCGCGGCGGGGGCGAACGGGTCCCAGCTCTCCAGCGCGTGAGTCTGCGGTGCATGTGTGCGGGATGGCCACGCCGGAACGCCAGGGAACCGGCACCCCGCGATCGTCACCGCGGCACGGGGGACGGCCGCCGGGTCAGGAGATCCGGCGCCAGGCGGCCTCGGTGAAGGCGTTGGCCACCTGCTCCACGTTCCCGTTCCGGTCGCTGTAGGTCTCCATGACGATCGAGCCCTTGCGCACCACGGTGAGCATGGTCTCGGGTCTCGTGATGTGCTTCCACGGGCTGGGAGAGAACGTCATCTTGAGGGCGCTGACCTTCGCCCCGGGGATGCGGGGCAGGTCGGTCACCTCGCGGATCCGTACGGTGATGCGCCTGCCGTCGTACTTGGCCGTGAACCGGCCGCAGCGCGGCGGCACGGTCTGCGCGGGCAGCCGGGTGGACGGCGGCCCGAGACGAGCACCTGGCCGTAGAAGGACCCGCCCACGCTCAGCATGGACATGGCGGCCGGCCGCCCGCGCAGGTGGCCGTTGAAGAGCAGGCCCGCCGTCGCGGCCGTTCTGCAGCGGGCGGGCACCAGCGAGAGCGCCCAGTCGTCCTGGCCCGCGACCACCGACCGCCCGGTGCCGGACCGGACCAGGTCCGCCTTCTTCCCCTTCCACTTGGTGATGAGCGCGCGCTTGAGCTGCTTGGCCGTGGGGGCGGCCGCGGCGTGCGCGGCGGCCGGAGTGAGAGAGACGAGCAAGGCCACCGTCAAGGGGCCGACGATGAAGGAACGTCGCATCATGCTGGTCATGGTGTGACGGAGGGGTTGTGCGGAGCGTATATCCCTCCGTATAACCAGGTGTGGCTTATGTGTCGGTGCTGGGTGCCGTCGAGGTCGCGGGGGTGCGGCTCACCGCTCCGAAGCCGGGGGTCCTGCTGGCGACGCTGGTCGCCGCCGCGGGGGAACCGGTCTCCAACGACCGTCTCGTGGACGCGCTCTGGCCCGGCGTCCCTCCGCGCTCGGCCGTCGACAACCTGCGCGTGTACGTGGCGCAGCTCCGGCGCATGCTGGGCAAGGGGCGGGTGCTGTCCCGGCAGGGCGGCTACGTGCTCCTGCTCGACCCGGGCGAGCTGGACGCGGCGGTCTTCGGCGAGGGTGAGCGGACGGCCCTGCGGCTCATGGCGAACCGGGACCTGGAGGCCGCCGCCAAGGCCGCCCGGCAGGCTCTCGACCTGTGGCGCGGCCCCGTCTTCGACGGGCTGGACCTGCCCGAGAGCGCCAGGGACTACGTGCGGCGGCTGGAGGAGAGACGCGTCGCGCTCACCGAGGACTGGGTCGACCTGCTGTTCGCGCTCGGCCGCCACCGGGAGACGATCGGCGAGCTGCGTGCCCTGGTGGCCGCCCACCCGCTGCGCGAGGGCCCGCACGGCCGGCTCATGCACGCTCTGCACCGGACCGGCCGCCGGGCCGAGGCGCTCGACGCCTACCGGGAAGCGCGCCGGATCATGGTGACGGAGCTCGGCATCGAACCGGGCGACGAGCTGCGGGCCATCCACGCGGAGATCCTGGACGGCACTCACCTCCCGCCCGCCGCGCCTGCTTCTCCTGATCGGCGGTGGACGCGGGTGGCCGCCGTCGCGCTCGTCTTCGTCCTGCTCCTGACGATCCAGGCGTCGCAGCCGCCGCGCAGTCCCGCGGCGCCGCCTCCCGCCGTGGCCCAGGTTCGCGGGGCCATCGGCGACGGGGTGCTGACCATCGCGACGCTGCTGCCGATGACGGGCAGGCTGTACTTCATCGGCGCCGCCACCACCGCGGCCGCCGAACTGGCCGTCCAGGACGTCAACGCCGCCGGCGGGGTGCTCGGCCACCCGGTACGCCTGATCAAGGCCGACTCCGGCGACTCGAGCGACGACCTGGCGGCCACGGCCGTGGCCGAACTCATCGAACGAGGGACCGATGTGATCGTCGGGCCCGCCTCCAACCTGGTGTCCCTGTCGGTGCTGGGCGCCGTGACCGAGGCGGGCATCGCGATGATCTCGCCCTCGAACACCGACGACGTGCTGACGGTCGCCTACGACCGGGGCCTGTTCTTCCGGACCTCCGCCGCCGACTCCATGCAGGGCCGCCTGATCGGCCGGCTCGTCGCCGAGGACGGCAACCGGACCGCCGCGTTCGTCGCACAGGAGGGGGACTACGCGGACAGCCTGGTCGCCGCCGCGGAGGCCGAGCTCGCCCGCAGCGGCGTCGAAGTGGTGCACAAGATGAGATATCAGGAGGAGAAGACCGGTTCCTTCCCCTCCGGCCCGGTCGGCGCCGACGCCCTGATCCTCATCGGCTACACCGAGACGATCGACATCGTGCGGCGGCTGGAACGCGGAGACCAGCGGTGGTACCTGGCCGACGCCAACCTGGCCGACTACTCCGGGGACCTCCCGCCGGGCACGCTCACCGGCGCCCGCGCGACACTGGCCGGTGCCGAGACCGGGCCGGTCCTCAAAGCCCGGCTGCTGGCGCTCGACCGTACGCTCACGGACTTCTCGTACGCGGCCGAAGTGTACGACGCGGTGGTGCTCGCGGCGCTGGCGGCGCGGGCGGCCCACGGCGACCTCGGCAAGTCGGTGGCCGGGCGGCTGGCCGCGGTGAGCGGCGGCGGGCAGCGGTGCACCACCTTCGAGCAGTGCGCGGCCCTGCTCGACGCCGGCGCGGACATCGACTACGACGGCCTCAGCGGGCGCGTCGGGTTCGACAGCAACGGCGACGTCGGCGAAGGCACCTTCGGCGTCCACACCTACCAGGACGACAACACCTACGTGCGCACGGCAACCCGCGTGGTGCCATGACCTGCGGATGTAACCCTTCTCGCCGGTTCTGACCAAACAGGGCGAATCGACGAAGGGAGCATGACCGGTGCGTCGCAAACAGGCGAAGATCGCCACAGACCCTGTGGCCTTCGAAGCCTTCTACCGGCGGCATGTCGATGCGGTCACCCGTTTCCTCGCCCGCCGGGTCGACGATCCCCACACGGTCGCCGATCTCGTGGCCGAGGTTTTCATGGCGGTGCTCGACTCTGCCCACACCTACCGGGCCGAGCTGGGACCCGAGATCGCATGGCTCTACGGCGTCGCCCGCAAGACGATCTCCGCCGAGAGGCGCAGAGCGTACAAGCAGCTCCAGTTGACGGACCGGGTGGGCGGACGGCGCCCGCTCGCCACGGACGACGTCACTAGGCTGGAAGAGCGTATCGATGCGGAGCGGCATGCCAGGAAGCTGCTGGAGGCCATGACCGAGCTGCCGGAGGGGGAGCGCGCGGTACTGGAACTGGTCGTCATCGACCAGCTCACAGTCACGGAGGCCGCGCTCGCCCTCGGCATCCGGCAGAGCGCCGCCAAGGTCCGCCTGCACCGCGCCCGCCAGACACTGCGGAATGTGCCCTTCGCGATGAGTGGAGCATCAGGATGAATTTCGAGGAGCAACTGCTGATGGAACTCAAGAACGAAATCGCGCACCGGGCCGACCGGCGTCGCCGCCTCACCCGGCGGCTCTCCATCGGGGGCGCCGCCGCCCTGGTGGCGGCCTCGGCCGCGGTCGCCGTCCCCCTCCTCACGGGGACGGAGTCGCCCGCGTACGCCGTGACCAAGAAGGCCGACGGCACGGTCAGGGTCCAGATCAACGAGTTCGAGAACGCCGACCGGCTGGAGCGGGACCTGGCCGCCGCCGGCGTCCGGGCCGACATCACCTACCTCCGCGCCGGCCAGGAGTGCAAGCCGGGCCGCGGGAAGACGTCCGGCCGGACCGCGATGGGGCCGGGCTCCGACGCGGCCGCCCGGATCGTCAAGGGCGGGCTCGACATCGACCCCCGCAAGATCGGCCCCAACCAGACGCTGGTGATGGAGTTCGCCGGGAACAAGGACGGCTCCCGCCTGTCGGAGACCGGCAAGGCGTCGTGGGTGCTGACGGCGACCATGATCACCGGCAAGGTCTCGCCGTGCGTGGTCGCTCGATGATCTGAGGTTCTCCGGGCCGGAGTCCCCTCGCGGGACTCCGGCCCTGCTGTTGTGCCGGCCTTCGGCTTCCTTTATGGTGCTTGCATGCACATGCAGGTATCTGACGGTCTCGGGTCTCAGTGGTCTCAGGTGGCGGCGTTCACGTCCGCGATCGACGCGGCGCTGGGCAAGTGGCTGACGGATACGCACCGGATCGGGCTGACCGAGTATCGGGCGCTGGCGCTGCTGGCGCAGGCGTCCGACAAGGAGCTCCGGGTCAACGATCTCGCGCAGCGGATCGGCCTGAACCAGAGCTCCGCCACCCGGCTGGTCAGCCGGCTGGAGACCAAGGGGGTCGCGGTGCGCGATGTCTGTCCCGATGACGGCCGCGGGGTCTACGCGGTCCTCACCGAACAGGGGGAGGCGCTCGTGCGCGAGGTGCGGGAGTCGTACGAGGAGCGCATCGGCGAGCTGCTGCGTGGTGCGCCGGTCGAGGTGCCTCACGTGGATGTGCGCCGGCTCGGGGACGCGCTGCGGCAGATCGCGGACCTCGTCACGCCCTGAGCGTCCGATGCCCCCGGATCCGCCACCCGTTTTTCGGGCCTGAATATGCATGTACATGCAGTTAGCTCTTATCGAATGGAGTGTCATGAACTGGCTCTATCTGGCGATCGCCATCGTCTTCGAGGTCGCGGTCGCGATCAGCGCGAGCAACGCGAGAGGGTTCACCCGCCTGGGATGGACCGTCGCCACGCTCGTCACCGGCGCGATCGCCACGTTCTTCCTCAGCCTCGCGCTGCTGACCTTCGACGTCGGCGTCGGCTACGCCCTGTGGACCTCGATCGCGGGCGTCGGGATCGTCGTCGTCGGCGCCCTCTTCCTCGGCCAGCGGCTCACCTGGAAGAAGCTCCTGGGCATCGCCGTCGTCATCGTCGGCGTCATCGGCCTGCAGCTCACCGGTGCCGCGTGACCTCCTCTCACTCGTACGAAAGGACCGCTCTCATGACAGGCCCCGGAAAGACCGTCTCCTGGCTCGTACTCCTCCTGGCGGGGGCGTTCGAGGTCGGCTACGCCCTCACCGTGAACGGCAGCCAAGGGTTCACCCGGCTGGGCTGGTCGCTCGTCGCGGTCGCGTTCTTCCTGCTCACGCTCTTCTGCCTGAGCGTCGCGCTCAAGGGCATCGACGTCGGCCTCGGCTATGCCGTGTGGGCCGGTCTCGGGGCCGTCGGCGCGGCGCTCCTCGGGCCGGTGTTCTTCGACGAGGCGCTGACGCCGGCGCGGGCGTTCTGGCTGGCCGTGATCATCGCCGGGGTGGTGTGGCTCAAGCTCGCCGACCGGCCCGAACCCGAGGCCGCCCAGGGCTGAGGCGGCGCGGGGGCCGTCGGCCGACTGCACGACCGCGCCCAGTTGGTGATCGCCGCCTATGAGAGCCGTCGGCTGAGCGCATGTTTTCGGTCAGCCGACGGGCGCGTTTTCCAGGTCTCTGTCCGGTTTCGCCGAGCCGTCTTCTCAGGTGGTCTTGTCGATCTTAAGGTGGGTTGCGCGTCCGTCAGCGCCGTCCGAGGAGTTCCCATCGACATCGACCAGGTCCTGGCCGAGGCCCGCACGGGGCTGAGCCGCCTGAGCCCGCCCCGGGCGTGGTCGGCGGCGAGCCAGGCCGGCAGCTTCATCGTCGACACCCGCCCCGCGTACCAGCTCCGCGCGGGCGAGATCCCGGGCGCCATCGTCATCGAACGCAACCAGCTGGAATGGCGGCTCGACCCCCGCTGCCCGGCCCGCATCCCCGAGGCCGCGCACGACCGCATCCGCTGGATCATCCTCTGCGACGAGGGATACTCCTCCAGCCTCGCCGCCCGCTCGCTCCAGAACCTCGGCCTCCGCCGCAGCACCGACGTGATCGGCGGCTTCCAGGCCTGGCGGGCCGCCGGTCTGCCGATCGTCGTCCGCGAGCCGCCGACATCTCCCCGGCGCCCGGGTGAAGGGCCATGAGCGACCCGGTCTACCTGGACTACAACGCCACCACCCCCATCGACCCACGCGTCGCCGAAGCGATCGCACCGTACCTGACCACCTGGTTCGGCAACCCCTCCAGCGGCCACCGCTACGGAGAGCGACCCCGTGCGGCGCTGGCGGCGGCCCGCGCCCAGGTCGCCGCCCTGATCGGGGCCCGCGCGCCCGAGGTGGTCTTCACCGCCTCCGGCTCCGAGGCGAACCTGCTGGCCCTGCGCGGCGCGGCCCTGGCCGCCGACCGGCCGCACCCGCACGTGATCACCCAGGCCACCGAACACCCGGCCGTGCTGGAGACCTGCCGCGCCCTGCGGCGCCTGCACGGTGCACGGGTGACGACGCTCCCGGTGGGCTCCGACGGCCGCCTCGACCCCGCCACCCTGGAGGCCGCCCTCACCGAGGAGACCGTGCTGGTGTCGGTGATGGCCGCCAACAACGAGACCGGCGTCCTGCAGCCCATCCCCGACCTCGCCGCCCTCGCCCGCGCCCGCGGCGCGCTGTTCCACTGCGACGCCGCCCAGGCCGCCGGGAAGATCCCGCTCGACGTCCGGGCCTGGGGCGTGGACCTGCTGACGGTGGTCGGCCACAAGATGTACGCGCCCAAGGGCGTCGCCGCCCTGTACGTGCGAGAAGGCGTGACGCTGGAGCCTGTCGTGTACGGCGGCGGTCAGGAGCGCGGCCTGCGCGCAGGCACCGAGAACGTCGCCCTGGCCGTCGCCCTCGGCACCGCCGCCGACCTCGCCGCCCGCGACCTGTCCACCGGCGCCCCTGCCCGCCTCCGTCACCTACGCGACGACCTGCACCACCGCCTGACCGCCGCCCTGCCCGGCCGCGTCCACCTCAACGGCTCCGCCGACCACCGCCTGCCGAACACTCTGAACCTCAGCGTCGATGGCGTACCGGGACACGCCCTCCTGGCCGCCGCCCCTGCCATCGCGGCCTCCACCGGCTCGGCCTGCCACAGCGGCGCCCACACCCCGTCCCCGGTCCTGACGGCGATGGGCCTGGACACGGGCAGAGCGTTGAGCGCGGTCCGCCTGTCGCTGGGCCGCTGGACCACCGAGACCGACATCGCAACCGCGGCCACCGCCCTGACAGAGGCCGCCCGCCTCGCCTCCCCTGCCGCCCCGTAACCGCCTCACCGGCCCGGCCGCCTCTGTCGTGGAACGACTTGCGCGCGTCACCGGAAGGCCGGATCCGCCTGGCTCAAGGGCGTTCGAAGGAGCGGAGCATCCGGCCGACGCGCTCCTCCAAGTCGCGGGGATCCAGCCCGCTGTCGGGCAGCAGCTCCGCCAGCGCGTCGGTCATCAGCCGCCGGCCCTGCCGTTCGGCGTCGTCCTGGGCCCTGCCGACGGCCAGCATCAGCTCCTCGGCCAGCGACTGGCTGTCCAGCCGCATGGCGCGGGGCGTGATGACGATCTCCCGCACGGTGCCGTCGGCGGCTGTGGTCGCCTTGACCTGACCGTTCGCGGCCTCGCCCGTACCGATGATCTCGTCCAGTTCGCGCCGGCCGTCGCCCATCCACGCGAGGATCTTCTCGGCCGACTCCGCTTCCCGCTCCAGGTCCCCCTCAGGCCAGTTGGCGGGGTCCGCGTCCAATCTGCGCACGTGTCTCCTTACGATTCGGGCCGCGGCCGGGAGACTATTCGATCTCGCCGGCGACCTGCTCGATCCGGCGGCGTACGAGCGTCTCGTCCACCGGCTCGGGCAACTGCCCGGCGCGCGCCTGCGCCCGTTCGATGATCTCGTCGGACCTGCGGCCGACAGCCTCCTGTGCCGCCTGTGTGGCCGCCAGGACCTGCCTCGCCAGCTCGTCGGCGGACCGGCGCATGACCCGGGGGTTGAGTTTGATCGCCTTGAGCCGCCCGCCGGCTCCCGCCATGACGCGCACCATGCCGTCGCCGGTCTCGCCCACGCCCGTGATCTCCGCGATCTCGGCACGCGCGGATGCGAGCTCGCGCATGATCTCCTCGGTCTGGCGGACGACCCGCTCCACGTGGTCGAGGTCATCGCCCCACGGGCCCGAGGACGACATCGCGGCCTCCTTCACAGACGACATGCCCGGCAAAAATACCAGCTACGTCATCCCGCAAAGATCGCAAACAAGCAGGAACTCCACCACACTGACATAGATCATCGTTAACCTACCGGTCATGGATTCAGAACTGGGGCTGGTCCACGGTGCGTTAGACACGGCATCGGCACACCTGAGAGGCGACGGGGCGGAGTACACAGCGGCCCTCGAACGGCTGAAGCAACGCGGCGACGCCGCGTCCTGGGGCGACGACGGCCTGCTTCGCCCGCTGGTCACCGCGTACAGCGAGTGCACCGCGATCGCCCTGGCCGCCTACACCCGCATGGGCGACCTGGTGGGCTCCACGGGAGACGCGCTGGCCCTGTCCAGCCGGCGATACTCGGCCGCCGAGGAAGCGGCCGTCCAGAACGCCGGCCCGCTGCCGGACACGTCATGGGGGTGACCCTGCCGCCCTGGGCGGACGGCGTCCTGTCGCTGGTGGGAATCCCCTGGCCGAACATCGACGAGGACGAGTTACGGCTGGACGCCGACGCCTGGCGCACCGTACTCGCCGGTGTCTCCACAGCCGGCTCCGCAGCCGACAGCACCGTCGCCCGGACCGTCGACCCGTCCACCTACCAGGGCGAATCAGCGACTGCCCTGGCCGGCTACTGGGAGTCGACAGGCGGTGACGGCCACCTCAGGACCGCCGCGACGGCGGCCAGGTACGCGCCGGTGATCCTCGACGGGGCGGCCGGCGTCATCAGCGCCACCAAGGTGGGGGTCCTCTCGTACGCGGCGTACTGCTCGGTCAGGCTCTCGGCCGCCATGCTCACCGGTGGGCCGCTCGCCCTCGGGACAGCCGCGGCCACGATCCTCGGCACCCGGTACGCCATGGGAAGGATCCTCAAGGAGGCCGGCGAGGGCGGCGCGCGAGTGCTGGCCCCCGGCCTCGCCCGGCGCGTGACCCAGCCGCTGGCCGACGTGCTCAGGAACGCCCGCGGACCGTGGGGCGGCGGCCCTCCGCTCGCCCTGGCCGGTGGTCCCCGCCTGCCCGCGGGCCTTCCCCGCAGGCCTCCCGGGATGGACGGCCCCAGGGGTCCGACCATCGCCGAGATGGCCAAAGGCAGAAGGCCCAACGCGAAAAGCAAGACGAACTCGGGCACCCACCGGGGTGTCGCCCGCAAGCCGTCACGGGACCAGGCGGAAGCGGCCGCGAGACAAGCGGCCGCCGACGGCGGTCCCCGAGCGCACTTCCGGCCTCCCTGCAGCAGCGGCGACCACTTCCACGTGGACTACCTGAACAACAAAGGTGAGATCATGCACACCAGGCACTTCGACTTCGAGGTTTAATCGTGACGGACTCCCAGGAAGACAACGGCGCGACCGGGCAAGACCAGCTGCTGGCGGGCGCCGCCGACCTGAACGCCGCCATCGAGCGGCACGCCCTGGTCCTCACCGAATCCCCCGATGACACCCAGCGGGTGGTGGCGGCCGTCAACGACCTCCGCGCCTCCGCCATCGCCTACGCCGCCCTCTGCGCCGACCTCGCCGGATGGGGCAACCCGTTCAGCGACCTGGAGAACGAACCGGGACCCGGAGAGGAAGAGGAGGAGTCCGACGATTCCTCGTACAGTCCGGTGGTCCACTTGGAGGCCCACTACCGGATCCGGGTGAACGACGTGGAGGCCGCCGAGCGCCTCATGGGCGAGAGGGCGTCCGAAGACCTGCTGGGCGCGCCCTCGGACGTGGTGGCGCAGCTCTTCATGCGCGACGGCTGGGACCCCTACCAGTACGGCGACGCTCTCCAGACGGAAGAAGTGTCGTGGACCTGCGGGCCCGACTCCCCCTGACACCTCCTCGGCTTGCTGTGGCGACCAGACCGGCGGACCCTGGTCGCAGAGTCCGCCGTCCCCTCTGAAACGTCAGCCGGTGATGCGGAAGGTGGCGTCGGCGCGGTCGAGTGCGGTGCTGATCGGGTCGAGACGGAGCAGGTAGTCGTAGTGGCGGAGGTAGCGGTCGGGGAAGTTGTACGACTGGAACGAGGTCGCCGACGAGTCGGCCAGCCCCGGTACGCGGCGGAAGGTGGCGTCGGCGCGGAAGGTGGCGCTGCCGTCGTTCCGGGCCAGGACGAAGTCGTAGTTCCAGTGGCGCAGGTAGTAGCCGGGGTGGTTCGCCGCTTCGAAGGACACGTACGGGCTGTTGGTGTCCGCCAGGCCGGGCACGATCCGCCACTGCGCGTCGGCGGCCGGGCTGACGTTCGGGTCGACGCGGACGTCGAAGTCGTAGTGGCGTACGTATCGGTCGGGGAAGTTGTGCGACTGGAGGCGGTCGGCGGCGATCGTGGGGGTGCCGACTCCGGTGCTGGTCTGGGTGACGCGGCGGATGGTGCCGGCGGCTTCGTAGGACAGGTATTCCATCGCGAGCGACCGTTTGTAGGTGCCGCCGCCGGCGCGGGCGTTGCGGTGGTAGGCGATGTACCACTGGCCGTTGTAGGCGGCGATCGAGTGGTGGTTGGTGTTGACGTTGACGCTTTCGAGGATGACGCCGCGGTAGGTGAAGGGGCCGAGCGGGCTGGTAGAGGTGGCGTAGGCGATCTGGCCGGGCCAGCCGGTGGAGTAGGAGTAGTAGTAGACGCCGTTCCGCTTGTGCATGAAGCCGGCCTCGGCGAAGCCGCTGCCGCCGTTGATCGTGACGTTCTGGATGGCGCCGGTGGTGGAGATCATGTCGGCGTTGAGGCGGACGACCTTGGGGGCGCGGGCGCCGCCGAAGTAGAGATAGGCCTGGCCGTTGTCGTCGATGAAGACCGCCGGGTCGATGGGCTCTTCGCCGGTGTTGGCGTCGCGTCCCTTCTCGATGAGCGGGGTGCCGCGGGGGTCGGTGAAGCCGCCGGTGGGTGAGGTACTCCGGGCTACCCCGATACGACTCCGGTCGGTCGGAAGGTAGAGGTAGTAGTAGCCGTTGCGCTGGGCGGCCGAGGGCGCCCAGGCGTACCGGGTCGCCCAGGCGAACCCGCCGACCGAGAACGGGGCACCGTGGTCGGTCCAGATGACCAGGTCGGACGAGGAATAGACGCGCCAGGCGTCGGAGTCCCAGTACGTGCCGCTGTTGCTCTCGTCGTCGGTGGTGTACACGTACACGCGGTTGTCGTAGACGTGCATCGACGGGTCGGCGGCGAACCGGTGGACGAGCGGGTTCGACGCGTGCGCCGGCGCGGCGATGAGCGCCATCGCCAGCGTGCAGACCGCGAGCAGGCGCGCCGCGGTGGTGAGTGCGGGTCTTCTCATGGTGTGCGCTCCTAGGACGGAGTACGGGACCACTGCTGGTTGGTGCCTGAGCCGCAGGTGTACTGGATGATGTTCGCCCCGTCGGCCGTGGAGCCGCCGGCCACGTCGAGGCACTTGCCGCTGTGCTGGTTGACGATGCGGACGTAGCCGCCGCCGGCGTCCTGGAACTGCCACTTCTGGTTGCCGCCGCCGTTCCAGGTCCACTGTTTGATCTCGGCGTTGTCGGCGGTGGAGGCGGAGATAACCGGTCCGCCCCAGGCTCCGGCCCAGCGGTCTCCCATGTAGAGGTAGCCGGTGGTCTGTGAACCTTGGATCGGCAGTACGTACGCGGGTTGGGAGCCGAAGGTCGTGCCGTCGCCGACGTCGGTCCATCCGGTCCAGGGGCCGGAGATGCTGGTCGCGGTGGCGTATTTCGCCTGGTTCGGGTTCCAGCCCGTCGCGCCCGAGGTGAGCAGGAAGTAGATGTTGCCCCGTTTGAACATGGCCGGGGCTTCCCGGTGGGCGTCGTTCCAGAAGTTGCCCACGAGTGTGCTGACGTTCAGGAAGTCCGGGGTGAGCCGGTAGATGTGCAGGTCGTAGTTCTCGTCGGCGGCCGAGATCATGTAGCCGGTGCCGTTGTCGTTGTAGAGGGTGATATCTCGCGACATGTGCTGGCCGAGCGGGCGGAAGCTGCCGTGGTAGGTGTAGTCGCCGTCCACGGTCGCGGAGGAGGCGACGGCGGCGCGGGCCTCGTTGTAGTTCGAGCCGTTCTCCTTGTGCATCCACATGACGAACCGGCCGGTGGAGGCGTTGTGGATGACCTTCGGGCGCTCGATGTTGGCGACGTTGAGCTCGGGGTGGGACGCCTGGGTGAGGACGTGGTTGCGGAACTCCCAGTTCTTCAGGTCGGTGGACCGGTAGACGGAGACGGCCCGGAAGGTGTTGTCGGGATTGCGGTTCTCGCCGAACCAGTAGTAATAGCCGCCGTCGCGCAGCACGCCGCCGCCGTGGGCGTGCAGGACATTACCGCTGGTGTCGCGGAACTGGGTGCCATTCTCAATGGTCACCGTAGCCGCGTGGGCGGGTGCCGGGGCATAGCCGACAAGGGCGCCGGCGAGCAGCATGACAGCCGCGATCGAGCGGCATAAGCGCGACGGACTGAAATTTTCACCGGACCGATCCGGCGCATTCGCAGCGTACATTCCACGCATGAACACAGCAGGCACCCTTCCATGAGGGAATCAGGGAAAAGCGCACGGGCCCGACCATCACGTCCAGGCGCGTTTCCCCTGATAGAGCGGCTTTTCAAGATCGATGTTTACGTGAACATCGCCTCCCTTGCCTAACGAGTTCGGTCGAAGGCGTTTTACGGATGGTTAACGTTAATAGCTCGGCCGTCAATACCTCACAGCGGAATACTTCCGGCCGTGAGAATGATCAATCATCGAGGTATTGACCGGCCCGGCATGAGCGCACACACTGATGCAACGCCGGCGTAATCGGCTGGGCCCCCGTCGTCGCGGGCCGCACGCCTGGCGTACCGACCATCACTGACGCCCTCATTTCTAGACAGGCGTTTCCTGTTAACGCTAACAATGCCTTCTGGTAAGGAGATCATCCGTGCATGGAAAGCTGAGGGTCAGACGATGGCTGGCCCGGCTCTGCGTCCTGGCGCTCGCCACCGCAGGCGCCGCGGTGGGCCTCACCTCACCCGCCCAGGCCGCCCCCGGCTACGTCTACACCACGTTCAAGGGAGACGCCGCCGCCGACCAGGAACTCTGGGTCTACTCGTCGGCCGACGGCACGAACTTCAGCGTCCTCGCCGACACGAACTACCGCGGCCCGTCCGGCGCGCTGCGCGATCCCAGCATCATCCGGCACAACGGCCTCTACTACATCGCCCACACCGTCCAGTCGTGGACCACGAACTCCACCCACTTCAACATCGCCTCCAGCCCCGACCTGATCAACTGGACGCACGTGACCAGCGTCGGCTCCGGCATCGCCGACACCCGCTTCACCTGGGCGCCCGAGTTCTACGTCGAAGGCGGCACCGTCCGGATCATCGTGAGCATCGCCCAGACGACCTGCTCCGACTGCTTCCGCCCGTACATCTTCACCGCCCAGAACAGCTCGCTGACCTCCTGGAGCGGCCCCGCCCCGATGGGCGGCCTCAGTTACCACTACATAGACACGTACGTGGTGAAGTCGGGCAGCACCTACCACGCCTTCACCAAGAACGAGACCACCAAGTACATCGAGCACTGGACCAGCACCAGCCTCACCAGCGGGTGGAGCAACCAGGGCCGGCTGTGGACCTCCGGCTACGAAGGGCCGGCCGTGCTGCGGATGAGCGACGGCTCCTGGCGCATCTGGGTCGACAAGTACACCAACGGCGGCATCTGGACCGCCACCAGCCCGGACCTCGACACCTGGTCGGGCCTGAGCCAGATCAGCTGCCCGGGCTGCCGCCACGGCACGATCCTGCCGGTGACCGACCTGCCCGGCCCGGCGCCCGTACACCGCGTGACCAACCGCAACAGCGGCAAGGTCATCGACGTCATCTCCGCCTCCACCGCGAACAACGCCGAAATCAAACAGTGGACCTGGAACGGCGGCGGCAACCAGAAGTGGCAGTTCCAGGACGCCGGCGGCGGCTACGTCCGCATCGTCAACCAGCACAGCGGCAAATGCCTCGACGTGGCCGGCGCCTCGACCGCCGACGGGGCCGACATCATCCAGTACACCTGCGGCGGCGGTACGAACCAGCAATGGCAGTGGCAGGCCGTCGGCGCCTACTTCCAGATCGTCGCCCGGCACAGCGGCAAATGCCTCGACGTCGCCGGCTTCGGCACCGGCGACGGCGCCGACATCCAGCAGTACGCCTGCACCGGCGGCACCAACCAGCAGTGGACCCGTACCCAGGTCTGACCCGATGGGACACCTCATGATCAAAACCCGGTCCTTACTGACGGCCCTCGCGCTCACCGCCATGACCGGCCTCGTCGTCACCGCGCCCCCGGCCCAGGCCGCCACCAGCCAGTTCCGCGGCATGAACTGGGCCGTGCTGGGCGACAACTTCAGCACCGGCCCGCTCGTCCTGCACGGCCTCAGCCACTCCGACAGCAACGCGACCGTACGGGCGAAAGCCGACGCCCTCTACGACGACATGGCCTCGACCCTGGGCGTCAACACCGTCCGGCTGCCCATCAACACCCACACCGTGGCCGACACCACCTGGTGGAACGCCTACCGCGGCGCCATCGACGCCGCCACCGCCCGCGGATTCAAGGTCATCCTCGCGTACTGGGAGGACGGCGCCGCCTCCGGCGGCCGGATCACGAACCTCGCCGCCTGGAACACCATGTGGTCCAGCGTCACCCATACCTACGGCTCGAACCCCAGCGTCTACTTCGAGCCGATGAACGAGCCGCACGGCTACAGCTCCGCGGAGTGGCGCGACGTGGCGGCCGACTGGCTCGGCTACCACACCTCGGCCGTCCCCGGCCGGGTGCTCATCGGCGGCACCGGCTACAGCCAGGACCTGCGGGACGTCTGCAACGACAGCCGCTTCAACGCGACCCTGCTCTCCTTCCACCACTACGCGTTCTTCTACGGCGCGATGACCTACGACGCCTTCCGCGGCCACATCCAGACCCGGCTCGGCAACTGCGCCTCCCGCGCGGTCGCGACCGAGTTCGGCGCGCCGATGGCCACCGGCCTCGACTACAGCGACCCGGACAGCACCGACAACTTCGTCCGCCACATCCGCGCGATGGCCCAGGTCATGCGCGACAACCAGATGGGCGGCACCTACTGGCCCGCGCTCGGCGGCAAACCGACCGGCAGCTCCGGCTACGACTACTACTCCATGTACGGCCTCACCGGCAGCGGCACCGACCTGGGTCTGACCGTCCGCAACCCCTCCGGCGCCGACCGGCTGCGGTACGCCTGGGGCGACAACGTCACCCCTGCTCCCCCGCCGACGTACTACCGGGTCGACGTGCGCCACAGCGGCAAGGTCATGGACGTCCAGCAGCCCAACACCGACGACGGCGCACGCGTCGGCCAGTACGCCTACAACGGCAACGCCTGGCAGCAGTGGCGGTTCCAGGACGCCGGCAGCGGCTACTGGCGCCTGATCAGCCGCCACAGCGGCAAGTGTCTCGACGTGGTCAGCGCCTCGACCGCCGACGGCGCCGAACTCATCCAGTACACCTGCGGCACCGGTACGAACCAGCAGTTCCAAATGGTCGCCAGCGGAAGCCACTTCCAGCTCCGGGCCCGGCACAGCGGCAAATGCGTCGACGTACCGGCCGCCTCGACGGCGGACGGCGTGATCCTCAAGCAGTATCCGTGCAACTCCGGCACGAACCAGCAGTGGTCCCGCACCCCCGTCTGACGGATCTACCCGTGGTCCTCGTGCCAGAGTTCGGCGCCGTCCGCGTCGTAGCCGACGATCCGGAAACCGTCGCGGTACAGGTCCTCGCTGTGCCGCTGCGTCCCCGCGAACAGGCGGAAGCCGTCGATCTTCCACGGATTCCGCCTGGTCTCGGCCTTGACGGTCGTGCCGTCCTTGAAGACCAGTTCGACCCGTGCGGTCTCGGTGCCGGTGATGCCGAACCAGTGCTCCTTGTGGTCGCGCAGTTCCACGTTCATCGGCTTGCCGCCCAGGTCGGTCAGGGGTCCGCCGGACGTGATCGCGTGCGTACGCCCGACGGCCTGACCGTTCCGCTTCCAGATCAGGGTCTTGCCGGGTGTCTCGTACAGACCCACAACGAGCTTGCCCGGCATGTCCAGGGTCGGCCCCACCGGCTTGGCCTGGGCTTCCGGATAGGCGCCCCGCCGCTGCGGCTCGATCCTGGTGACCGTCTCGCCCCCGGGGCCCGCGAACTCGAACACCGTCACCGTCTTGTCCGAGGGGACGGTGACCGTCCAGATGCCCTGGGGCGCGCCCTCGGGACGGTGGAGCGTTCCGGTGACCTTGCCCTCGCCGGTGAGAGCGGTGACGCGGGCGACCTTGTCCCGTGCGGTGCCGAAGTACATCACCTGCCCTGTGGCCGGGGCGGGGAAAGTCTCCGTAGAGCCCTGCTGGGTCGCCTCCTCGTCGCCGAGAGGCCCGCCGCACCGCTCTGTCCGGAAACCGGTCCTGTCGATCACCCGCTCGCACAGGACCGTGCCGTCGTCGGTCCTGGCGTACCAGAGGTGGATGGGGCGCTTCTGGGAGGGATTGTCGATCTCCACGACCTCGCCGATCCGGTACTCGTCGCCGGTGTGGTTCCTGGGAGGAACGCTCGGGGTGACGGTGGTGCTGATGGTCCCCGTGACGACGTCGCCGCCCCCGGTCGCGATCAGGCCGGCCGGGAGGGCGATCGCCGTGACACAGACGCCCGTCATCAGCGCGGTCCGCGCCGTCCTGCGCCTGTTCGACAGCGCGACCACCTCGGCGGGGAAGCTCGGCGGCGCCTTGGGGGCGCGCTGGGCAGTACGTCCGAGTTCCCTGCGCAGATAGGTTTCGAACTCGTCGCTCATAGGGGCTTCCCGTTCTCTGTGGGGTTGGGCAGGGTGGTGCGGAGCTTGGCCAGGCCGAGCGACGCGTGGCTGCGCACGGTGCCGCGGGAGAGGCCGAGCACGGCGGCGATCTCCTCGTCCGACAGGTCCTCGTAGTAGCGCAGCACCAGCACCGCACGCTGCCTCTTCGGCAGCCCGGCCAGCGCAGGCCAGAGACCGTCATCGGAGGGTGGCCGGTCGGTCTGCGCCGTGTCGGGCAGGGCCCAGTCGAGCCGCTCCCGCCTGCGTAACCGCCACGTCCTGATGTGCAGCCTGGTCATGATCATCCGCGTGTACGCTTCCGGTGCCTGTTTCTGACGCACCCGCGGCCAGGCGCGATGGAGCCGGACCAACGCCTCCTGGGTGAGATCGGCCGCGTCATGCGGATTACCGCTGAGCAGGTAGCCGTAACGCAGCAGGGAATCCGCCCTCTGCGCCACGAAATCCTCGAAGCGCTCATCCAACGAGCTCTGCCTTTCCATGGTTTCGTCTTGGGGTAGAGCACCCTGACGGGTCAGACTGTTGAACCACCACAGCGAACTGGCGCAGGACGGGACCCGCAGCTCTTCGGACGACCTCCAGCACGCCGAAGGGCCGGACTCCCGCAACGGGACTCCGGCCCTTCGGCGGTCAAGGACCTCGATCAGGCGGCAGGGGGTATGCCGAAGACGTGGCTTCCCGGCGCCGCGGGGTCGTCCCCCACCCAGAACTCCCGCCAATGGCGGACGAACTCCGTACGGGAGACGGTGCCGTCGCCATCGGCGTCGAGGCGGACGAACACGGCGGCGGTGTCGGTGGGGCTGCCGTTCCACGCCTCGATCATGCGCTGGTATTCGGACGGTGAGATCCGGCCGTCGCCGTCCTCGTCGATGGCCTCGAACATGGCCTCGGCGGTGGCGTCCACCGCGTCCGGCGCCCGGACGAGCAGATCCACGACGGTGAGGACGTCGTCGAGCGTGACCGACTCGGGGTCGCGGGAGCGCTCGGCGAGCGTTCCCCACCAGCCGCGCATGATCGCCGTGAGGCGCTCCTCGTCGCCCGCCGCGCGAACGGACGCCCAGCGCCCCGCGAGGGCATCGAAATCGCTCTCGCGCAGTACGCCGTCGCCGTCGACATCCATAGCGCCGAAAACGAGTTGTACTTTGTCCCGCTGAAATGTGCTCGCCATGCCCCGATCGTCCCCAGCCTCACCATCGGTGACTCCTGTCGCAACAGCTCCCCACCCCTCTCCATAGAGTGAAGAACTTGTCGCTAAGAGTCACCCGCGCGCGGCAGACCTCTCACTCTTCGAGGTCTTCGTGTGGACGTCCGCCGACCGGCCCGCCTCTCCGTCCACCTACGGCCTGCAACCCATGATCGTCGAGTTTCAGAACCTCGGTCAGGCCAACGGCGGCGACATCCGCTGCTGGTGAGCTTCCGCCGCCGGACGTGAATCCGGAGGAGTCTGTCGTACGGGTCGCATCCGGTACGCGACGACCGCGATGACGGCGGCCAGCACAGCGAGTCCCACCCAGATCTGTGCCTGGGTGACGTTCAGCGGGGCGCCGTCGACGCCGGGGGTGCGGCCGCCGTCCCGGCCGGTGACCGTCACCGCGAGCAGGACGACGATGGTGGCGGCGACGGCGAGCCGGCCCGTCAGGCGAGAAACGGCAGCCAGGGGGCCGGGGCGTCTGGCGGCGTCGCGGAGGTGGAGGCGTTCGCTGCGCCGGGCGGGGGCCAGCAGGCGGACGAGGAACAGGGCGGCGATGGGCAGCTGGAGCAGCCACACCACGGTGCGGAACGCCCCGTCGTACCAGACGTTCGTCCCGTACAGCAGCGTGTGCCACACGCTGAGGACGTAGACGACGATGACGAACCGGTGCAGGGCGCGCCACATGCGCGAGCCGGTGGTGTTGCGCAGGTAGAAGGCGAGGCCGAGCGGGATCGCCAGATAGAGGGCGAGCAGGCCGATGAGGATGGCGATCTTGCCGGTGCCCGAGGGGTAGGCGCCGGGGACGAAGGTGTGGGCGAAGAAGGTGGACAGGCGGCCGAGCCATTCCTGCTCGTACCGGTTGCCGCGGACCAGTTCGGCGAAGAACATGATCGCGTGCGCGAACATCAGGGCGATGGTGGTCAGGCTGGTGGTGCGGTGCCAGCGCTCGATCCGCGCGGCCGGGATGCGCAGCCAGCCGGGGCGGGTGCTCGACCGGACGAGACCGAGCATCATGGTGATCCACGCCCAGAGCAGGGCGGACCAGCCGAACGCCTGGCATAACCAGTACATCCAGTGCAGGCGGGCGTCGGCCATGTCCGGCATGACCTGGAGCGTCATGGAGGTTCCGGCGGATACTCGCGCGTACAGCCACGCGAAGATGACGCCGGTGATCACCAGGGCGGCGGTCGCGTCGGGTACCGCTCCGCGTAAGTCCGCCTTCAACCCGGTCCAGTCGAACCGCTTCCGTGAGACAGCCGTCATCGCACGACACCGCTTTCGTGTGGGGGAAACTACGACGATGCGTTCTTCGGACTCAAGATCACCGTAACCCGCAAATCGCCATATTTCCGACTAAGACGGGAAATTTCCCCACACACCCCTCAAGGTTTCACCGGCAGCCGGACGATGAACGTCGCCCCCAGCCCCACCCCCCGCGAGGTCGCCGTGATCTCGCCGCCGTGCGCCCCGACGATGCCGCGGGCGATGGTCAGCCCGATGCCGCTCCCGCCCGCGGGCGCCGCACGCCCCGGATGCTGGACGCGTTCGAACCGGGTGAAGATCCGGGCCAGGTCGTCGGCGGCGATGCCCACGCCGGTGTCCTGCACGCGGATCTCGACCCGCGGCTCCGGGCCGCGGACCGCGTGCACGCCCACCGTCACCAGGCCGCCGGGGTCGCAGGCGGCCAGGGCGTTGCCCAGCAGGTTGACCAGCACCTGCGTGATGCGGCCCGAGTCGAGCTCGGCCATGACCGGCGGCCCCGGGATGGTGGTGAGCGTGACCTCGCCGTCCTCGAACTGGGGCCGCAGCCGTTCGGCGGTCCTCGCCACCAGCGCGGTCACGTCAGTGGGCGTGTAATCCAGGACGAACGCCCCCTCCTCGACGCGGGAGAGGTTGGACAGGTCGTCCGCGAGGCGCCGCAGCCGGTTGAGGTCGTCGGCGAGGGAGGCGAACATGAGGCCGTCGGGCTTGAAGATGCCGTCGGCCATGCCCTCGATCTGCCCTCGGAGGATGGTCAGGGGCGTGCGCATCTCGTGGGCGACCTCGGAGACGAGGCGGGCCCGGCGGCGCTCCATGTCGGCGAGCGCCGCCGCCAGCCGGTTCACGTCCTCGACCAGGGCGGCCAGCCCCGGCTCGCGCGGCACGTCCAGCACGTCGTCGTAGTGCCCCTGCGCGAGCCGGTGCGTCGCGGCGCTGACCTGGCGCAGCGGCCGCAGCAGGAACCGGGAGAACACCACCGACATCACGATCGCCGCGACCATCCCGGCGGTCAGCGCGGGCCAGACCAGCCCGACGCCGACCTTCTCCTGGACGCCCCGGGCGAGCAGCTCGACCACCGCCGATTCGAGGCTGGAGAACCTCCGGGTGAGCTCGCCGTAGTCGTCGAACCCGGCCAGGGCCTCGGCGGCGATGTTGACCGTCATGAGCGTCACGGCCAGCACCGCCACGTGCGACAGCGCCAGCCGGACGGTCAGCGGCAGCGCCGGCAGCCGCCGCCACAGCGCCGCGACCGGCCGCAGCGCCCGCCGCACGGGCGCCGGGATCCGCCGCCGCAGCGCCTCCGCTCGTACGAACGACCGCAGCCGAGCCCTGGCCGGTACGGCGCGACGGCGCCTCATCCGAGGGGCCGGGCGAGGAAGCGGTAGCCGATGGCCCGCACCGTGCCCACGAAGCAGGGCGCGTTGGCGTCGTCGCCGAGCGCGCGCCGCAGCGTGCGGATGTGGACGTCCACCACGCGTTCGTCGCCGAAGAAGTCGCGGCCCCACACGTGGTCGATCAGCCCCCGGCGGGTGAACACCCGGCCCGGCGCGCCGGCCAGCACCAGCAGCAGGTCGAAGTCGAGCGCGGACAGGTCCACCGAGCGGCCCTCGCCGACGACGACGGTCCGCGCGTCGGGGTCGATGACCAGCCCGTCGAAGCGCAGGGCCCGGTCCTCCGGCGCGGAGTCGGGGCCGTCCGCGCGGCGGAGGATGGCCCGCGCCCGCAGGGCCAGCTCCCGGGCGCTGAACGGTTTGGTGACGTAGTCGTCGCTGCCCGCCGTGAAGCCGATGACCCGGTCCACCTCCTCCGTCCGCGCCGTCAGCAGGATCACCGGCACCTGGCTGGTGACCCGGATGCGGCGCAGCACCTCGAACCCGTCCAGCCCGGGCAGCATCACGTCGAGCACCACCAGGTCGGGTTTCTCGCGGATGACCGAGTCCAGGCCGGACGGCCCGTCCGCGGCCTCTAAGACCTCGAAGCCGTCCGCCTCCAGATAGCCGCGTACCGTCATCCGGATCTTGGGCTCGTCGTCAACGACCAGAATGCGCTGGGTGCTCATGCCTGTCTCCGTCCCGGGCGTGCTGGAAGTGCCGGGGTGTCGCGGCCGCTTCCTGGTAGAGGTTTTCGAAGGTGTCCAGGGTGTCCGCGATGTCATGTCTGGCGACGATCTCACGGCTGGCGTCGCCCATGCGCGCCCGGGTCGCGGCGTCGCCCAGCACCGAGCCGAGGGCCGCGGCCAGCGCGGCGACGTCGCCGGGCGGGAAGAGCTGCCCGTTGACTCCAGGGTGGACCAGGTGCGGCAGGGCCACGGCGTCGGCGGCGACGACGGGCTTTCCGGCGGCCATCGCCTCCAGGGTGGCGATGCTCTGCAGCTCGGCCGTACCGGGCATGCAGAACACGTCGCAGCGCGCGTACGCCTCCAGGAGCTCCTGTTCGTCGACGTAGCCGTGGAAGACGACGCGGTCGGCGACGCCGATCGCGCGGGCGAGCTCCTCCAGCTCGCCGCGGCGGGAGCCGTCGCCCACGATCTCGACCGTGACGGCGGGCTCCTTGGGCTGCAGCGCCAGCGCGCGCAGGAGAACGTCGATGTTCTTCTCCGCGTCCAGCCGGCCCACGAACAGCACGCGCAGTCCGCCGTCCGTCCGCTCCGCCGGGGGCTGGGCGAAGCGGCGCAGATCCAGCCCGCAGGACACCGGAAGGATCGTACCGTCCAGCCCGTGCTCGCGCAGCAGCCCGACGGCGCGCGGAGTGGGCGCGGTGACGATCTGCGCGCGGCCGAAGATCCGGACGCAGTCGCGCCAGGCCAGCCGGCTGAGCGCGGCGGCGAGCCGGCCCGGCAGCGGGGCGTAGCCGACGAGGTTCTCCGGCATGAAGTGGTTGGTCGCCACGACGGGCACGCCCTTGCGCCGCGCGAGGCCGCTCAGCGTCCGGCCTACCCCGAAATGGGACTGTACGTGAACCACGTCGGGTGCGATGCGGTCGAGCAGCCGGACGGCCGCCCCGCGGATCCGCCAGGGGACGCTGACGCGGAAGCTGGGATGGAACGGGGTGCCGTACGAGGGGACGCGGTGAACCGTCGGGCCGTCGTACCCGGGTACGGGGCCCTGTGCGGCGGGACAGATGACGTGGACGTCATGACCACGCTCGGCGAGACCGACAGCCAGGCGGTGCGCGAAGTTGGCCGCGCCGTTGACGTCGGGAGGATAGGTGTCCGCTCCGATGACGATGCGCTTGATGGGCATGGGGTGCTCCTGTCGTGAGAAGGGGGATCTTGGGGAAAGTCGGCGCCGGTGGGGATGTCGCGGGACAGCCGGACGACCCCGCCGATCGCGAGGGCGGCGAAGAGCAGCCCCGCGGCGGCGATCGGCCAGGTCAGGCCGGGTGCCTCACCGAGTACGCCGATGCCGATGGAGACGGCTACCAGCGGGTCCACGACGGTGAGGTTCGCGACCGTGCCCTCGGGCGGTCCTTCGGCGTGCGCGCGCTGTACGAGCCAGAAGCCCGCGAGGATCGCCGCCGCGAGACCGACGAGGATGCCGAGCAGTTCCACGCCGATGCCGTGCGCCGCGTACCGTTCGGTGGCGGCCCGCACGAGCGTGGAGGTGCAGCCGTAGGCGGTGCCCCCGCCCACGCCCAGCACCAGGAACCTGGCCCGGCCGTGCAGCAGGCGGGCGGCGAACCGGCAGCAGGCCACCACCACGGCGACCATCGCGCCGGCGCTGAGCAGCGCCTCCGTGGTGATCGGGACGGGGGCGGTGTTCAGCGCGGCGAGCACCGCGAACGCCACCGTCCCGACGAGGATCATGGTCAGCGCCCAGCCGGTGCTCCGGCGCAGCCGTTCGCCGCGGGTCCGCAGCCCCAGCAGGACGCCCACCACGATCCCGATCACGCCCGCCGGTTCGACCACGGTCACCGGGGCCATCCGGAGCGCGAAGACCTGGAACACCGCCCCGAGCGCCAGCAGCGCCAGACCGGCCTGCCAGCGGGGCCGGCGCGCCGCCGCCCGCAGGGACGGGGCGTCCCCCGAGACGCTGTGCTGCAGCCAGGTCCCGGCCGTGAAGCAGCACGCGTTGAGCAGGGCCAGGCCGATGGCGAGCCAGGTCACCGCTCCTCCCGGCTTGCCTGCACGGCCTCGGCCAGCATGAACAGCAGGCTCAGCTCCAGGGCCAGGGTCACCCGTTCGGTCAGGCCCAGCAGGCTGCCGATCGCCCGCGCGGCCCGGTTGGGCCGGGGGGCCGTGGCGCACAGGTGCGCGCCCAGGAAGGCGACGCCGCCGGCGGCGCTCGCCCAGGAGGTGCGGCGCAGCGCCCGCACCTTCTTCTCCCAGCCGGGCACCCCCCGCAGCCGCCGGGCGATCAGCAGCCCGACGGCCGGGAGCGTCGCGATCGCGCCGCCCGCCGCGTACCGGTGTGCTAACCCGCTGGCCGTGGGCGCGCCGTCCAGCGGATCGGTCCGGAAGATCCCGGTGAGCGCCATCCCGCCGCACCACACGCCCAGCAGCGCGGTGGCGGGTGTCCCGACCGGCAGCCGGGACCGGACGAGTCCGGCGAGCAGCGCCGCCGAACCCGCAGAGAGGCTGGCCACTGTCCCGGCGAACACCGCGGCGGCACCCTTGCTCAGCGCGTAGTCGCTGACCGTGTGCCGCACGGTGTCCACCTGCTTCGCCCATCCGATGTGCAGGGCGGTGGCGCCGACCAGTGACCCGGCCAGACCGGCATGGGCCGCGACCGCGAGTTTTCGGTGAGAGCTGTCCATGCCCGTTAGGAAACCGGTGCGCCGTGTGGCTCGTACGGGGGAGATCGTGAAGCTTCTGTGAAGCGACTACGTCACCGCACGGGGTTGACGCCGACGCCGTCGAGGTAGGCCTCGATCAGGCCGGGGTCGTGGCTCACGGCCGCGACGTATCCGTCCGGCCGGACGAGCACCCACTCCTGGGGCGACAGCCCGTACGCGTTCTGGAAGTGGCCCCCCGTGTCGAGGATGTCGCCGCCGACGACGTGGATGTGCAGGCCCTTGCGCGGCTCCGGGATCCGGGAGCCGCCGGGCTCGTAGCCGACCAGAGTCCAGTGCGTCCCCTGGAACAGGCGGAACAGCCGCGTGGGAAGCCCGCCCGCGCCGGTGACGGGCGCGTCGGGCGCGCGGTCGCCGGGCGAGACGCCCTTGTCGCGCTCGGTGCCGGCCAGCGACAGGGACGAGTCCCGGTAGCCGAGGTCGAGCTGGCTCACCTCGCGGCCCCGGCGTGACTCACCCCGGTTCTTGGCCGCGTCGAGCAGCTGCTTGGTCATACGGAGGACCCCCTCGGCGATCGGCCGGCGCTCCTCCTCGTAGGTGGCCAGCAGCGACTCCGGCGCGCCGTCGAGCACGGCGGCGAGCTTCCAGCCGAGGTTGTAGGCGTCCTGGATGCTGGTGTTCAGGCCCTGCGCGCCGGTCGGCGGATGGCAGTGCGCGGCGTCGCCGGTCAGAAGCACCCGCCCCCGCTGGAATGCTTCCGCCAGCCGCGCCTGCATCGTGTACACCGACGCCCAGGCCACCTCGGTGACCACGAGGTCGTCCCGGCCGCTGCACTTCCGGACGACGGCGGTGAGCCCTTCCGCCGAGAGGTCGACGTCCCCGTCCGGAGCCATGGCCATGAGCTGGAACAGCCGGTCGGAGCCGTAGAGCGGGCACAGCGAGAGGGCCTGCTTGGGCGCGCCCATGCCCCAGCGGTGCCAGTACTCCCACGAAAGGCCGTCGACCTTCACGTCGGCCACGATCGACCGCACGTCCAGGCTCTTCCCGGGGAACTCGATGCCGGCGGCGCGGCGGACGAAGCTGGACCCGCCGTCGGCGCCGACCAGGTAGGCGGCCCGCAGGACCTGCTCGCCGTGCGGGGTGGCGATCCGCGCGGTCACGCCGTCGGCGTCCTGCTCGAAGCCGACGAGCTCGCAGTTGTACTCGGGGGCGTGGCCGAACTCGGCCAGCCGCTCACGCAGCCGGCGCTCGGTCAGGTTCTGCGGGACGAGCAGCGGGATCTGGTACGGCTCGCTCGGCGTCGGCTCCGGCCGGGGCCCGTCGGGCTTGTCGACCGGGCCCTCCGGCATGTAGTTACGCGGAATGGGATAGATGCCGCCGGTGGCGACGAGCTTGTCGATGACGCCGAGGTCCTCGTACACCTCCTCGGTGCGCGCCTGGATGCCCTTGCCGCGCGAGCCGATGAACGGGTGCGGCGCCTTGTCGATCAGCGCGAACGACACGTTCCTGCGGGCGAGGTCGATGGCGAGGGTCAGCCCCGCCGGGCCGGAACCACAGATGATCACATCGAAGTCGTTGGCGTGTGCCACGGTTCACCTCTCCGATCGCCGGCCGGGGTCGTTCCCTCGGCCGAAATTATGTGCTTGATGCACGGAGTATGTTCCGCAGCTTTCTCGGCCGTCAACCCCTCTCCGAGGGTCGCACGCCACCTTTGATGGCCTGTCTACGCTTGCGAGCTGGGCTTTCAGGATTCCTGAGGACGGCGAAAATCTTGCTTCAGGCACGCCTTCGCACTCGCAAAAATTATGTGTACCATGAACGCATCTACCCGGAGGTGATCACCATGACCACCCGTCGCGGGGACCGGTCACCCGGCACGCGGGAACGGCACGAGCTGCCTCGCCCGGCCGCCAGGAGGCTGTCGATATCCTCGCCTTGGCATCTCCCCGTCGTAAGGCACCGGTGACGAGCATGACTTCCCGACACCGCCGGCACATCGCGTACCGGCGCCTGCACGAATCGGTCGTCGAACTGACCGGGCTCCTGAACATGCCGCAACGCGACGAAGCCCTCATGGCCGAAGCGGGCATCGACCTCGACCAGACGCTGTTCAAACTGATCATCGGCATCCGGCAGCTCGGGCCGATCGGCGTGGTCGAACTCGCCGAACGGATCGGGCGCGACCACACCACCATCAGCCGCCAGGTGGCCAAACTCGCCGAACTCGGCCTCGTCGAACGCCGCCCCAGCCCGGAGGACCGGCGCGTCAAGGAAGCCGTGATCACCAGCGCGGGCCGCCGCGTCACGGACGCCCTCGACGAGGCCCGCCAGCGCATCCTCGACTCGGCGTTCGCCGAATGGAGCGACCGCGACCTCGTACAGTTCGAACAGCTGCTGCGCCGATGCGTCGACGACATGCACGCCATGCACGCGGCCGCCAAGGAAAAGAGCGGCTAGCTCTCTGTCGGCACCTGGCTCATGCCTTGCTCGACGGGTACATGACTCAGAGAGCGATTCGCGTTCGCGTGTACGTCGGTGGTGATGGGCACCGCACGGAAGCTGAGGGCACCGCCGATCAACGTACGTACGTCCCGGCATCCCGGAGACCGCGACCACCGAGGCGACCCGCCTTAGCCCTCACCTTTCTGGACAACTCGCATGTTTACCTGATCAACTTCTGAAAAGCCCGAATGCAGCACACCGAAAGACGACCTCACGAGCCCATGACCCTCATCACCCTGCGGCAGGCCGCCGCCCGCCTCAATCTCTCGTACGCCGCTCTACAGAAGATCGCGGCTGCCGGCCTGCTTCGCGCGACGAGTCAGCACGCCGGCAAGTCAGTCATCCCTGCGGACGTGGCGGACCGGATCGGGACTCGCCCCGCTGTCGCTCTACATCACCTGCTGCCAACGGCGACGGGCAGCGCCACGATGGCAGTGTTACGCGTCGACGTGGCGAAGCCCGTCCCGGATAAGGATCGCTCCTTCATCGGTTTTCATGCCGATCTGCCACCTGATGACCTGTTGGAGGCCCTACGCGGATGGTGGGTGGGCAGACCGGAAAAGATCGTCCAGGCTGGCGTCCTCCCGGTGACACTCGGCGGATTCGTCGTCGCCGTACTGACGGGGCTGAGCTACTGGGACACCAAGCTGACCGACAGTGGCGTGACCCGTCACCGTTTCGACGCGAGACTCGCCGGCTACATCAGCGACCTCGACAATCCCACCAACATGATCACGGCCGGCACAGCCGACGACCAGCGCACCGCCGAACTCCTCCTCGGCAAGCGCCTCGACTCCACGGCCGGCGGCCCTGTCGCCTACGTGAGCGCACCCGCTATCCCGTCAGCCGGCCTCTGAGCTCAACGGCCACTGATCCCACGGCAGCACCCGGTGTCCCGGGACCGACCCCCCGACCGCACGCCCGGGCGGAGGGCCGGCGCCGCGCCGCCGCTTGATACCTGCGAGAACGATTCGGCAGTGTAAGAGGCATGGCCGACTACATCGAGGTTCATGTGACCGCCGGCGACCGGGACGAGGCGGCGCGGATCAGCCGGGTCGCGGTGGAACGGCGCCTGGCCGCCTGCGCCCAGACGGTCGGGCCGATCACCTCGACCTACTGGTGGGAGGGCGAGGTCGAGGAGTCCGAGGAGTGGCTGGTGCTGTTCAAGACCACCGCCGACCTGTTCGACAAGCTGGCCGCGAGCGTGCGGGAGACGCACTCGTACGATGTGCCGGAAATCATCGCGGTGCCGGTACGAGCGGGAATCAGCGACTACCTGTCGTGGATCACCAAGGAGACCGCCTCACCGAGCTGATGATGTGACCGCTCTGACTCCACCCGATCCCCTGCCGCATTTCTACGACTGCGGCTGCCCCGACATCTACTTCTGCCCTACTTCACAAGAGGTCGAATGCCCCCGCCACAGCGGGTTCGACATCTGCTGTGACAACATCGCCGGCCATATCCCCGTACGAGCGCATATCTCCTCTGCCTGATCATCCCGCCTGCCGTACCGGAGAGTGGGATGATCAGGCCACTTGCATCGAGCGTCGGCGCTACTGAGCTTCCCCCCGTTTTCCGGACACTTGCCCTGAGGTCACCCTTGATCATCAGGAAGGATGTCCCCCATGCCCGCACCTCACCCGCCAGAGTTCCGACGCCGCGCGGTCGAGCTCGCGCGCCAAGGCGACAAACCACTCGTCCAGCTCGCCAAAGACCTCGGCGTCAGCCGATCGTGCCTGCAGAACTGGCTGCGACAGGCCGACGCCGACGACAACCGCGGTGCCGGCGACCGGCTGACCAGCGCCGAGAAGAAGGAGCTCGCCGAACTGCGCCGC